>NZ_JAAOQS010000007.1:0-159415 GCF_011603105.1 Rhodococcus sp. A14
CCGGACACCGCCCCACCGCCGCAACCTGACCCGCACCCCGCCCGCTCGGGTTACCCTCGACTCAGCACGCCCGAGCATGGGGAATTACGTGACGGACACCCCTGGGGAATTACGTGACGGTCGACAGGCGGGCGGCGTCGACACGGCCGGCCGTATCAGGAGGCTCACTCAGGCCGCACTCAATGCCGACGTCACGATCAGCCGCGTCGACGGCGTGGCACACGAGATCGGGACGTCCCTCGACGAATTCACCCGTGTGCTGGGCAGGTTCGACGCGTTGCTGGACAAGTTCGCCGATGGGCTCGACACCTTCGCCGGCACGGTCCGGTCGGTGGACGGCGTCGTCGGGTCGCTGGCGGCCACCGAACAGGACCTCGACGAGCTACTGCTGCGCGTCGGCCGGATCGTCGAGACGGTCGACTGGCTACTGACCCCCGCGACCGCGGCGCGTCGCCGGTTGGCCGGCATCAGATTCTTCTGACGTCCGGGAATACGAGTGGCTATGCCGGGTTGCCCGCGGCCCGGCGATAGCCGCGCACCGCGGGGTAGGTGAAGATCAGCAGCCCCGCGAGCGACCACGCGATGGTCTTGAGCAGTGGTTCCGCGACGGGTCCGCCCATCGACAGTCCCTTCATCGCGTCGATCGCGCACGACATCGGCTGGTTCTCCACGAACGGCTGAAGCCACGTGGGGTAGGCGCCTGTGGGTACGAATCCCGAGTTGAAGAACAGCAGGAGGGTGCACAGCAGGGAGAGGATTTCGACGAGCGGCGCCTTCGCCGCGTTGACGGCGAGGGCGGTCACCATCGTCGCGAAACTCACCCCGAACAGCAGCGGCAGGAGCATCAATGCGATACCGGCGAGAATGCCCTGATCGAACCGGAACCCGATAGCGAAACCGACGGCGATGATCAGCACCGTGGTGAGCATGATCCGCACGGATTCGGCCATGAGTCGGCTGAGCAGGCCCGACGCGCGGTGCACGGGCAGCACCCAGAACCGGCTCAGGAGCCCGTCCGCCCATTCCTTCTTCAGCGACAGACCGCCCGCGATGGACCCGAACATCGCGCCGACGAGCGTGATCATCGGAACGGTCCCGAAGACGCTGTTGACCCCGGTGGCCTTGGTGATCGAGATCCCGAGGACCGCCCAGAACATCAGCAACATCAACGACGGGTACACGATCGCCTGAAGCATGGTGTACGGGTCACGAGCCCAGCGGAGCAGAAGTCGTCTGGTCTGCAGCAGGCTGTGCGAGAACAGCGCGGCGAGGGAATTCTCCGGGTGGGGTTCGAGCACCTCGGGGAAGGTCACCGTCGCCGGTGTGTCGGATCGGTACTCGGTGGTCATCCGCGCCTCACATTCGACCAGACCGACAACGGGAGGAAAACCAAGGCAAATCCTGCGCACCACAGCAAGGTAGGTGTCAGTAACTGGAACGTGATCGTCCCATCGGTCATCGCGCGCATGGACGTGGAGAACTGTGAGATCGGCTGGTTGCGCACGAAGCCCTGAGCCCATTCGGGGAACTGCGTCACCGGAACGAACCCGGACGAGAACATGCCGAGGATCAGCTGAGGGAGCGTCAGCGCTTGACTTGTAATCTCGGGGCTCCGGGTCAGGGTGCCGAGCGCATCGGCACCCGTTGTGAGGGTGAATCCAATGGCCATGGCCAGTCCGCAGAACGCGGCAGTTTGTGCCACACCTCCGTCGAATCGGAATCCGATGAGCAATCCGTATGCGATCGATGCTACGAGCGAAATCGCCGAATGTACGAAGCTGGCGGTCATCCGTGCCGCCAACGGAATTGCTGGGCCGATCGGCATCGTCTGGAACCGGGAGTTCATCCCGTTCGATGCCTCGGTAGCAGCGCGATGGGCGGCCGAGATCGCGGTGAACGCCATGGCCTGCAGGACGATGATCGGCATGACGAACTGTGCGTAATCGATGCCCTGGAATTTCATCACCAGGCGTAGCGGCAGGTAGAAGCCGATGGTGAAGATTAACGGCGCCAACACTGCTATGAAGAACTGACCGGACACTGCCATCGTGTGCAGGTTGCGCTTGGACAGCGCAATCCACTGCTGGATGCTCGACGGTTGCGGCCGCCGGTGCCTGCCTTCGAGGGCACTCTCGAATCCGAGCTGGGCGGGCGCCGTCACGACGGCAGGCTCTCGTCGACGCGGACGTGACCGGTGAGGGAGAGGAAGACGTCGTCGAGGGACGGGCGCCGCAGGGCGATGTCGGCGAGCGTGACCCCGGCGAGGTCGAGGCGGCGCAGAACCTCGGCGAGGGTCTGGGCGCCGTGTTCGGCGGGTATCGACAACCGGTCGGTGCCTTCTTCGATGACCCGGCCGGGTGGGCACAGGCTCGAGAGGATCTCCCGCACGCGCGGCAGGTCGTCGAGACTCACCGGGACGACCTCGCAGTAGCTTCCGCCGGTCCGGGCCTTCAATTCGTCGGCCGTGCCCTCGGCGATCACGGTGCCCTTGTCGATGACGACGATGTTGTCGCTCAGCAGGTCGGCCTCTTCGAGGTACTGCGTGGTCAGCAGGATCGTGATGCCCTGCTCCTTCAGCGCGGACACGAGGGACCACACGCCCTGGCGGCTGCGGGGGTCGAGACCGGTGGTGGGCTCGTCGAGGAACACCACCTCGGGGCGGATCACCAGGCCACAGGCGATGTCGACGCGCCGGCGCATGCCGCCGGAGTACCCGGACACCTTCCGGTCGCCCGCTTCGAGCAGATCGAACTGGGTCAGTAGGTCCTGCGCGCGCGATTTCGCGGACGCCTTGGGCAGGCCCATCAGGCGGCCGAAGAGCACCAGATTCTCGCGACCGGTCAGCGACTCGTCGAGGGCGGCGTACTGGCCCGTCATCATGATGCTGCGACGGACGTTCGCCGACTCCTCGACGACGTCGTGTCCGGCGACGAATGCGCGGCCCGCATCGGGTCGCAGCAGAGTGGACAGCACGTTGACGGTGGTGGTCTTCCCTGCGCCGTTGGGGCCCAGGATGCCCAGGACCGTGCCGCGGGGCACCTCGAAGCTCACACCCCGCAACGCTGCTACGTCACCGAAGGATTTCTCGATTCCCTCGACAAGAACGGCGGTGTCAGCTGCTGGCATGTCCCGAGTATGTCACGCGAAGAGGGTGATCAAGGCAGACCGGGGAACACCTTCGCGCCCGAGGAACGGGAGGGGAAATCTTCTGTAACGCGGAAAGACAGGTACGCGATAAATGCCGGACGTCTGTACCACTTCGGCCCCGGCGACCGCGGCGGAAACCGGTCCCGTCCGGCCGGAAGGTGGTGCTGTGCCGCGACGTTCCGGCTGCGGGGAAGTGCCACACGGCAATTCGGGTCACCCCCGATGACGCCGCAACGAATGTGAGCTTCGACATGCGCCTTTCGCGTTCTACCGCGGTGTGACCCACGTCGTGATGTCGGCGTGAACCACCTCTACCCCGTGTCCGTCGAAAATGCCCACCGGCACGACGACGTCGGCGCCCGCAGTGATCGCGGTGAAGTCCGGCAGCTCCGGCAGTTCCGCGACGGCGCGCAGCGTTCCGTTCGCCTTGGCGAGGTAGTGGACCGTCATCGACTTCGGGATCCACCGGTGGGTCGAGGGCACGGTCGCCTCGGACAGCATGCCCATGGCGGCCTCGGCGAGGTTGCACGCCGCGATCGCGTGGAACGTGCCCAGGTGGTTGCGGACGCCCCACCATTTCGGGGCGCGGACCTCGCAGCGGCCGGGCCGCATCTCGACGACGCGGGGGAGGACCGAGCCGAAGTAGGGGACGCGGAGACACATGCCGACAGAGAAGAGGGCGTGGCCCAGCGCGTTGTCGGGGAGTTTCTGCCACGCGGCGTACGTGGGACTCGAGTTCGTCATCCACGCATCTTACTTCAGAGTAAGTTCGGGCGATGGCGGGAGGGATCGAGCCCGGTTTGAAGTCTCCCGCCCGGTACGGCATACTGGTCGGGTTGCCTTGTCTGGGACGCGATCGTTTGCGGCCCGAAACAGGTGGGGTGAAACGTCGCGGTGTAGATCACATGACCTGCTCGCGGCCACATGCAAGACGGAAGCAGTACCTACTGGCACTCGAATTCGAGTGCATCCGGTGCGCGTTCCCGGCCCGAAAAGCTGAAAAGTTCCGGGTCGGAGAATGAGTGGGAGGGCGACACGCCCGACCGCGTGTACCGGAGAACCATGACAGATGAACAGCGGCAGCGGATCGGGTGTGTCCCGGTCGCCTAGCGTTCGGACAGTTGCGGCCCAGGTAAGGGACTGTGCAGACGAGGTAGTTCGGCCCGACTCGGGTGGGACTACGAAACGCGGCAAGAAAAGGACACTAAGCGTGGCGGGACAGAAGATCCGCATCAGGCTCAAGGCCTACGACCATGAGGCGATCGACGCGTCAGCGCGCAAGATCGTCGAGACGGTGACCCGTACCGGGGCCCGCGTCGTTGGACCCGTGCCGTTGCCGACCGAAAAGAACGTGTACTGCGTCATCCGCTCGCCGCACAAGTACAAGGACTCGCGCGAGCACTTCGAGATGCGTACTCACAAGCGGCTTATCGACATCCTCGACCCGACGCCCAAGACGGTTGACGCGCTCATGCGCATCGACCTTCCGGCCAGCGTCGACGTCAACATTCAGTGAGCGCGGCGGAGACAAAAACAATGACTGATACCAAGATCAAGGGAATCCTGGGCACCAAGCTCGGCATGACCCAGGTCTTCGACGAGAACAACCGGGTCGTTCCGGTCACCGTCGTGAAGGCCGGACCGAACGTCGTGACCCAGATTCGTACCGAAGAGCGTGACGGCTACAGCGCCGTGCAGCTCGCGTTCGGCGCCATCGACCCGCGCAAGGTGAACAAGCCGACTTCCGGCCAGTTCACCAAGGCCGGCGTCACCCCGCGCCGCCACGTTGTGGAGCTCCGCGTTGCCGACACCTCGGAGTACGAGGTCGGCCAGGAACTTACCGCCGAGGTCTTCGAGGACGGCGCCTACGTCGACGTCACCGGAACCAGCAAGGGTAAGGGCTTCGCCGGAACCATGAAGCGCCACGGCTTCGCCGGTCAGGGTGCATCGCACGGTGCGCAGGCCGTTCACCGTCGCCCCGGTTCCATCGGTGGTTGCGCCACTCCGGGCCGCGTGTTCAAGGGCATGCGCATGTCCGGCCGCATGGGTAGCGACCGCATCACGACGCAGAACCTCTCCGTTCACAAGGTGGACGCCGAGAACGGCCTGCTGCTGATCAAGGGTGCGATCCCCGGCCGCAAGGGCGGCCTCGTGATCGTCAAGAGTGCAGTGAAGGGTGGTGCACGAGCATGACCAGCACCGAGACATCGACGACCAAGCTGACGCTGGACGTCAAGGTCGCCGGCGGCAAGACCAACGGCACCGTCGACCTCCCCGCGGAGATCTTCGACGCGCCTGCCAACATCGCGCTTCTCCACCAGGTTGTCGTCGCGCAGCTCGCTGCTGCACGTCAGGGCACCCACGCCACCAAGACCCGCGGCGAGGTTCGCGGCGGTGGCAAGAAGCCGTACCGCCAGAAGGGCACCGGCCGCGCTCGTCAGGGCTCGACCCGTGCACCGCAGTTCGCCGGTGGTGGCACCGTCCACGGCCCGCAGCCGCGCGACTACAGCCAGCGGACCCCCAAGAAGATGAAGGCCGCCGCCCTGCGCGGAGCCCTCTCCGACCGGGCCCGCAACGAGCGCATCCACGTGATCACCGAACTGGTTGCCGGTCAGACTCCGTCCACGAAGTCCGCCCGCACCTTCCTCGGCGAGATCTCGGACCGCAAGAAGGTCCTGCTCGTCGTCGGACGCGAGGACATCGCGGCCTGGAAGAGCGTGCAGAACCTGGACGGCGTGCACCCCATTGCACCCGACCAGCTCAACACCTACGACGTGCTCAACAGCGATGACGTCGTGTTCAGCGTCGAGGCGCTCAACGCGTTCATCCACGGGCCCGCCGAGACCGCCCAGGAAGAGAACAAGGAGGAGGGCAAGTGAGCACCATCGCCGATCCCCGCGACATCCTGCTCGCCCCGGTCATCTCCGAGAAGTCCTACGGACTGATCGAGGAAGGCACCTACACCTTCCTGGTGCACCCGGACTCGAACAAGACGCAGATCAAGATTGCCGTCGAGAAGATCTTCGGCGTCACCGTGACCAGCGTCAACACCGCCAACCGTCAGGGCAAGCGCAAGCGGACCCGGTTCGGTTACGGCAAGCGCAAGGACACCAAGCGCGCGCTCGTGACCCTCTCGGCCGACAGCAAGCCCATCGAGATCTTCGGAGGACCGGTCGCGTAAGCGCCCGGGACTTGACGAGACATAGAGGACGAGAAGACTCATGGCAATCCGTAAGTACAAGCCGACTACCCCGGGCCGTCGTGGCTCGAGCGTCTCGGACTTCGCCGAGATCACTCGGTCGACCCCCGAGAAGTCGCTGGTTCGCCCGCTCCACGGACGCGGTGGACGTAACGCACACGGTCGTATCACCACCCGGCACAAGGGCGGCGGACACAAGCGTGCCTACCGGCTGATCGATTTCCGTCGCAACGACAAGGACGGCGTGCCGGCCAAGGTCGCTCACATCGAGTACGACCCCAACCGCACCGCGCGTATCGCCCTGCTGCACTACGCGGACGGCGAGAAGCGCTACATCATCGCCCCCAAGGGCCTGGTCCAGGGTGCTCCGGTCGAGTCCGGCGCAGGCGCCGACATCAAGCCCGGCAACAACCTGCCCCTGCGCAACATCCCGACGGGTACCACCATCCACGCGGTGGAACTCCGCCCGGGTGGCGGCGCCAAGATGGCCCGCTCGGCCGGATCCAGCATCCAGCTGCTCGGTAAGGAAGGCACCTACGCCACGCTGCGTATGCCGTCCGGCGAGATCCGTCGTGTCGACGTTCGCTGCCGCGCCTCGATCGGTGAGGTCGGCAACGCCGAACAGTCGAACATCAACTGGGGCAAGGCCGGCCGTATGCGCTGGAAGGGCAAGCGCCCGACCGTCCGTGGTGTCGTGATGAACCCGGTCGACCACCCGCACGGTGGTGGTGAGGGTAAGACCTCCGGTGGTCGCCACCCGGTCAGCCCGTGGGGCAAGCCCGAGGGCCGCACCCGCAAGAACAAGGCGAGCGACAAGCTCATTGTCCGTCGTCGCCGTACCGGCAAGAACAAGCGCTAGGAGGGAGTGAAGGATGCCACGCAGCCTCAAGAAGGGCCCGTTCGTCGATGACCACCTCCTCGCGAAGGTGGACGTGCAGAACGAAAAGGGAACCAAGCAGGTCATCAAGACCTGGTCCCGTCGTTCCACGATCATCCCGGACTTCATCGGCCACACGTTTGCGGTTCACGACGGCCGCAAGCACGTCCCCGTGTTCGTTTCCGACTCGATGGTCGGACACAAGCTCGGAGAGTTTGCACCGACCCGCACGTTCAAGGGTCACATCAAGGATGATCGGAAGGCGAAGAGGCGATGAGCAACACCGAAACCGCCAACCCGACCGCCAAGGCAGTAGCGCGCCACGTGCGCGTCACGCCGATGAAGGCGCGTCGTGTTGTGGACCTGGTCCGCGGGCGTTCGGTTGAAGACGCCCTGAACATCCTGAAGTTCGCGCCGCAGGCAGCGAGCGAGCCGGTCGCCAAGGTGATCGCCTCCGCAGCAGCCAACGCCGAGAACAACCTCGACCTCGACCCGAGCACGCTTGTCGTCGCCACGGCGTTCGTGGACGAGGGCGCGACCCTCAAGCGGTTCCAGCCGCGTGCACAGGGACGTGCGTTCCGTATCCGCAAGCGCACCAGTCACATCACCGTGATCGTGGAGAGCCTGCCGAAGACCGGAACATCGACCCGTAATCGCCGGAAGGGAAGTGCTCAGTAGTGGGCCAGAAAATCAACCCGCACGGCTTCCGCCTCGGCATCACCACCGACTGGAAGTCTCGCTGGTACGCAGACAAGCAGTACGCGGAATACGTCAAGGAAGACGTCGCGATCCGTAAGCTCCTCGCCACCGGCATGGAGCGCGCGGGCATCGCGAAGGTCGAGATCGAGCGCACCCGTGACCGTGTGCGTGTGGACATCCACACCGCGCGCCCGGGCATCGTCATCGGCCGCCGCGGCGCCGAAGCCGATCGCATCCGTTCCGAGCTCGAGAAGCTGACCGGCAAGCAGGTCCAGGTGAACATCCTCGAGGTCAAGAACGCCGAGGCCGAGGCTCAGCTCGTCGCACAGGGTGTGGCCGAGCAGCTCTCGAACCGTGTCGCCTTCCGTCGCGCCATGCGCAAGGCCATCCAGTCGGCCATGCGTCAGCCCAACGTCAAGGGAATCCGGGTTCAGTGCTCCGGTCGTCTCGGCGGCGCCGAGATGTCCCGGTCGGAGTTCTACCGCGAAGGCCGTGTTCCGCTGCACACGCTTCGTGCGGACATCGACTACGGCCTCTACGAGGCCAAGACCACCTTCGGCCGCATCGGCGTGAAGGTCTGGATCTACAAGGGCGACATCGTCGGTGGCAAGCGTGAGCTCGCCGCCAACGTGGCTGCTCCCGCAGGCGACCGCCCGCGCCGTGAGCGTGCGAGCCGTCCCCGTCGTTCCGGTGCCACCGGCACCACCGCGACCAGCACCGAAGCCGGCCGCGCAGCGACCGCCACTGCCGATGCACCCGCTACGACTGAACAGAAGGAGGGCTGACGCATGTTGATCCCACGGCGGGTCAAGCACCGCAAGCAGCACCATCCGAGCCGTTCGGGTGCCGCCAAGGGTGGAACCCAGGTGACCTTCGGTGACTACGGCATCCAGGCTCTCGAGCCGGCCTACATCACCAACCGGCAGATCGAGTCCGCTCGTATCGCCATGACCCGGCACATCAAGCGTGGCGGCAAGATCTGGATCAACATCTTCCCGGATCGCCCCCTCACCAAGAAGCCGGCCGAAACCCGCATGGGTTCCGGTAAGGGTTCGCCCGAGTGGTGGATCGCGAACGTCAAGCCCGGTCGCGTGATGTTCGAGATGAGCTACCCCAATGAGGAGATCGCTCGTGAGGCCCTGCGCCGCGCGATGCACAAGCTCCCGTGCAAGTGCCGGATCGTGACAAGGGAGGAGCAGTTCTGATGGCTACTGGAACCCCAGCCGCAGAGCTCCGCGAGCTCACTGAAGAAGAGCTGGTCACCCGGCTTCGTGAGTCGAAGGAAGAGCTGTTCAACCTTCGTTTCCAGATGGCCACGGGCCAGATGGACAACAACCGTCGACTTCGTACCGTTCGTCACGAGATCGCGCGTATCTACACCGTTCTGCGTGAGCGTGAGCTCGGGCTGGCCGTTGGTCCGGACGCAGGTGACGCGGCATGAGTGAGGAAAAAGCAGTGAGCACTGAAGAGCGCGGCAGCCGCAAGGTCCGCACCGGATACGTCGTCTCCGACAAGATGGAGAAGACGATCGTGGTCGAGCTCGAAGACCGGGTCAAGCACCCGCTCTACGGCAAGATCATCCGGCGCACCAGCAAGGTGAAGGCGCACGACGAGAACGGCGTCGCAGGCATCGGTGACCGCGTGCAGCTGATGGAGACCCGTCCGCTGTCCGCGACCAAGCACTGGCGTCTCGTCGAGGTCCTCGAGAAGGCCAAGTAAGAACCGAATAATGTATCCAGTACGATGGTGGGGTTGCCTTGCGGCAGACGCACGGCAACCCCACCGTTGTGCCGCCCACCCGGGCGGCCCCTCTCGCAGGGCACGGGTACAGACCGCGCACGTCGGGTCGGAAATCTGCCGTGCAACAGTCCAGGTCAAGGAGAAGTAAGTGATTCAGCAGGAGTCGCGGCTGCGCGTCGCCGACAACACGGGTGCCAAGGAGATTCTCTGCATCCGCGTTCTCGGTGGTTCGTCTCGCCGCTACGCCGGGATCGGTGACATCATCGTCGCCACCGTCAAGGACGCCATCCCGGGTGGAAACATCAAGAAGGGCGAGGTCGTCAAGGCCGTCATCGTCCGTACCACCAAGGAACGTCGCCGTCCGGACGGGTCGTACATCAAGTTCGACGAGAACGCCGCCGTCCTCATCAAGCCGGACAACGATCCCCGTGGCACCCGCATCTTCGGCCCCGTCGGCCGCGAGCTGCGTGAGAAGAAGTTCATGAAGATCGTCTCGCTCGCCCCGGAGGTGCTGTGATGAAGGTGCACAAGGGTGACACCGTGCTGGTCATCGCCGGCAAGGACAAGGGCGCGAAGGGCAAGGTCATCCAGGCCTACCCCGCGACCAACAAGGTCCTCGTCGAAGGCGTGAACCGCATCAAGAAGCACACCGCGGTTTCCGCGAACGAGCGCGGAGCTTCCTCCGGCGGCATCGTCACGCAGGAAGCCCCGATCCACGTTTCCAACGTCGCGGTCGTCGACTCGGACGGCAACCCCACTCGCGTGGGCTACCGGACCGACGAAGAGTCCGGCAAGCGCGTTCGGATTTCCCGGAAGAACGGGAAGGACATCTGACATGACCTCCACTGAGAACAAGATCCAGCCGCGCCTGAAGACTCGCTACCGCGAGGAGATCAAGGCTGCGCTGAACACCGAGTTCGACTACGCCAACGTGATGCAGATCCCCGGCGTCGTCAAGGTCGTCGTCAACATGGGTGTCGGTGACGCCGCGCGCGACGCCAAGCTGATCAACGGTGCCGTCAACGATCTCGCTCTGATCACCGGTCAGAAGCCCGAGATCCGCAAGGCACGCAAGTCCATCGCGCAGTTCAAGCTTCGCGAGGGAATGCCGATCGGCGCCCGCGTCACGCTGCGTGGCGACCGCATGTGGGAGTTCCTGGACCGTCTCGTGTCCGTCGCGCTTCCCCGCATCAGGGACTTCCGCGGCCTGTCGGGCAACCAGTTCGACGGCAACGGCAACTACACGTTCGGCCTGAACGAGCAGTCGATGTTCCACGAGATCGACGTGGACAAGATCGACCGCCCGCGCGGCATGGACATCACCGTGGTGACCACCGCGACCAACAACGAAGAAGGCCGTGCCCTGCTGAAGCACCTCGGCTTCCCGTTCAAGGAGAACTGAGCTAATGGCTAAGAAGGCATTGGTCAACAAGGCCAACAAGAAGCCCAAGTTCGCGGTGCGCGCCTACACCCGCTGCCAGCGCTGCGGCCGTCCGCACTCGGTGTTCCGCAAGTTCGGCCTGTGCCGAATCTGCGTCCGTGAGATGGCGCACGCCGGCGAGCTGCCCGGCGTTCACAAGAGCTCCTGGTGAGCCGGTGACGCCGTCGCCCTCTACGGCGGCGGCGTCACCCCCACAGACTTCCGGTTCGTAACCTCGGACCGGGAAACGTAAGACCTACTTCGCGATAGGCCTGCGTCGGAAACGGCAGAGGGAACCGTTGTGAGAAAGGTAGAGGTCAACCTCATGACCATGACCGACCCCATCGCAGACTTCTTGACGCGTCTGCGCAACGCCAACACGGCGTACCACGATGAGGTGAAGTTGCCCCACTCGAAGATCAAGGCGAACATCGCCGAGATCCTCAAGCGCGAGGGTTACATCGCCGACTACCGCACCGAAGACGCCGAGGTGGGCAAGACCCTCATCGTCGACCTGAAGTACGGCCCGAGCCGTGAGCGCAGCCTTGCCGGCGTGCGTCGCGTCTCCAAGCCCGGTCTGCGTGTGTACGCGAAGTCCACCAACCTGCCCAAGGTTCTGGGCGGCCTCGGCGTGGCGATCATTTCCACGTCCACCGGCCTGCTCACCGATCGCCAGGCGGCCAATCAAGGAGTGGGCGGGGAAGTCCTCGCCTACGTCTGGTAAGGGAGGCCACCACAATGTCGCGTATTGGAAAGATTCCCGTCACCGTCCCCGGCGGCGTCGATGTCTCGATCGACGGCCAGGACGTCACGGTCAAGGGTCCCAAGGGCACGTTGGCCCTGACGATCTCCGAGCCGATTGCCATTGCGAAGAACGACGACGGCACGCTCAGCGTGACGCGTCCGGACGACGAGCGTCGCAGCCGCGCGCTGCACGGTCTGTCTCGCACCCTGGTGCAGAACCTCATCACCGGTGTCACCGACGGTTACACCACCAAGATGGAGATTCACGGCGTCGGTTACCGCGTCGCTCTCAAGGGCAAGGACCTCGAGTTCGCACTCGGCTACAGCCACCCGGTCCCGATCGAGGCTCCGGAAGGCATCACCTTCGCGGTCGAGTCGCCCACCAAGTTCTCGGTGTCGGGCATCGACAAGCAGAAGGTCGGGCAGATCTCGGCCAACATCCGTCGTCTCCGTCGTCCGGACCCGTACAAGGGCAAGGGCGTGCGTTACGAGGGTGAGCAGATCCGCCGCAAGGTCGGAAAGACGGGTAAGTGATATGAGCCAGACTGCAAACCAGAAAGCCAAGCGGATTCCGCTCGGCAAGGATGCGTCCACGAAGCGTCGCCTGTCGAAGGTGCGTCGTCACTTCCGTCTCCGCAAGAAGGTCTCCGGCACGCCCGAGCGTCCCCGCCTGGTCGTCAACCGGTCCTCGCGCCACATCCACGTCCAGCTCGTGGACGACCTCGCAGGCCACACCCTGGCCGCGGCGTCGACCACCGAGGCCGACGTGCGTGCAGCGGACGGCGACAAGAAGGCCCTCAGTGCGAAGGTCGGTCAGCTGATCGCCGAGCGCGCGAAGGCAGCCGGTGTCGAGGCCGTCGTGTTCGACCACGGTGGACACGGCTACCACGGTCGCATCGCGGCCCTTGCGGACGCAGCTCGCGAAGGCGGGTTGAAGTTCTGATGACCAAGACCGAGTACATGAACGGAAGGACAGCCTGATGCCGGGACGTCAGAGGCGTGACGGCGGAAGCGGACCCGCCGGACAGAATGGCCCCAACACCGGGGACAACCGCGGCGGCGGCGACCGTCGTGGTGGCGGTCGCGACGATCGTCGCGGCGGACAGTCGGCCGAGAAGTCGAACCACATCGAGCGCGTCGTCACGATCAACCGCGTGTCGAAGGTCGTCAAGGGTGGTCGTCGCTTCAGCTTCACCGCTCTGGTGATCGTGGGCGACGGCAACGGACTGGTCGGCGTCGGCTACGGCAAGGCCAAGGAAGTTCCTGCGGCCATCCAGAAGGGCGTCGAGGAGGCTCGCAAGAGCTTCTTCCGCGTTCCGATGATCGGCAGCACCATCACGCACCCGGTTCAGGGTGAGGCCGCAGCGGGCGTCGTCATGCTGCGTCCGGCAAGCCCCGGTACCGGTGTCATCGCCGGTGGCGCGGTGCGTGCCGTGCTGGAGTGCGCCGGTATCCACGACATCCTGTCGAAGTCGCTCGGTAGCGACAACGCCATCAATGTCGTGCATGCGACCGTTGCTGCGCTCAAGGGCCTGCAGCGTCCCGAGGAAGTTGCGGCTCGCCGCGGTCTCCCCCTCGAAGACGTGGCTCCCGCCGGCATGCTGCGTGCACGCGCACAGGCTGGGAGCGTGAAGTAATGGCCGAACTCAAGGTCACTCAGATCAAGAGCACCATCGGTACCAAGCAGAACCAGAAGAACTCTCTGCGCACGCTGGGCCTGAAGGGCATCCGTCAGACTGTTGTTCGCGAGGACAATGCGCAGAACCGCGGTCTGATCAACGTGGTGCGCCACCTCGTCACAGTTGAGGAGGTCTAACCATGACCATCAAACTGCATCACCTGCGCCCCGCACCCGGAGCCAAGTCCGACAAGATTCGTGTCGGTCGTGGTGAAGGCGGCAAGCGCGGCAAGACCGCCGGTCGCGGCACGAAGGGCACCAAGGCCCGCAAGAACGTGCCCGCAGCCTTCGAGGGTGGACAGATGCCGCTGCACATGCGTCTGCCCAAGCTCAAGGGTTTCACCAACCCGTTCCGCACCGAGTACCAGGTCGTCAACGTCGGCGACATCGCCCGTCTGTTCCCCGAGGGTGGACAGGTCACGGTCGAGGACCTCGTTGCCAAGGGTGCCGTTCGCAAGAACCAGCTCGTCAAGGTTCTCGGCGACGGCGACCTGACTGTCGCCGTCCAGGTGACGGTCGACAAGTTCACCGGCTCCGCCAAGGAGAAGATCGCTGCTGCCGGTGGTACCGCCACCGAGCTGTGAGCTATCACCGCTAGCCAGTAGATGGCCGCAGTACAGCCTCGCGCTGTACTGCGGCCATTTGCGGCTGTACGGGCAGCACTGCCGCAGGTCTCCCAACTGTGCGTTCAGTTGCCACTGTTAGAGTTCTAGAGTTCATTCACGGACAAGTCTGCTTTCGACTCGTCTCCCCACCGTCGTGCCAGGAGGATCTTTGCTTTCCGCCTTCGTCTCGGCCCTCAGGACCCCGGACCTGAGGCGGAAGATCCTCATCGCGCTCGGTCTCGTTGCGCTCTATCGCATCGGCGCCGTGATTCCGTCGCCGGGCGTCGACTATGGGAACGTCCGAGCCTGTGTCGATCAGCTGTCGGGCGGTGATTCCGCTGGTATCTACTCTCTGATCAACCTGTTCTCCGGCGGCGCACTACTCCAGCTGTCGATTTTCGCGATCGGCATCATGCCGTACATCACGGCCAGCATCATCGTCCAGCTGTTGACGGTCGTCATCCCGAAGTTCGAGGAACTCCGGAAGGAAGGCCAGTCCGGCCAGGCGAAGATGACGCAGTACACGCGTTATCTGTCGATCGCCCTGGCGATCCTGCAGGCCACCGGCATCGTGGCGCTCGCGTCGCGCGGCCAGCTGCTGCAGGGATGCCAGGAAGAGATCATCGCCGACAAGAGCATCTTCGGCCTCGTGATCATCGTGCTGGTCATGACCGCGGGCGCTGCGCTCGTTATGTGGTTCGGCGAGGTCATCACCGAGCGCGGTGTCGGTAACGGCATGTCGCTGCTGATCTTCTCGGGTATCGCGTCCCGCCTGCCCTCCGAGGGCAAGGCCATCCTGGACAGTCGCGGGGGACTGATCTTCGCGATCATCTGCGTCGCAGCCCTCGCCATCATCGCCGGCGTCGTATTCGTCGAGCAGGGCCAGCGGCGGATCCCGGTCCAGTACGCCAAGCGCATGGTCGGCCGCAAGATGTACGGCGGCTCGTCGACGTATCTGCCGCTCAAGGTCAACCAGGCCGGCATCATCCCGGTCATCTTCGCGTCGTCGCTGCTGTACCTGCCGAACCTCATCGCGCAGCTCACCGGCGCCACGTCGTCCGCCGATCCCAGCTGGTGGCAGCGGATCATCAACGAGTACCTGGTGAATCCGAACAACCCGGTGTACATCGTCATCTACTTCGCACTGATCGTGTTCTTCGTGTTCTTCTACGTCGCGATCACGTTCAATCCGGAAGAGCGCGCGGACGAGATGAAGAAGTTCGGCGGCTTCATTCCCGGTATCCGCCCGGGTCGCCCCACCGCGGACTACCTGAATTACGTGCTCAACCGCATCACCGTTCCCGGCTCGATCTACCTCGGCCTGATCGCGGTGCTGCCCCACTTCTTCCTGTCCGGAAGCCAGACCTCCAGCAGCATCTTCGGTGGTGCGGCCGTGCTGATCCTCGTCAGCGTCGCCCTGGACACGGTCAAGCAGATCGAAAGTCAATTGATGCAACGTAACTACGAAGGGTTCCTCAAGTGAGACTTGTCCTCCTTGGTCCTCCCGGTGCAGGCAAGGGCACCCAGGCCGCGATTCTGTCCGAGAAGCTCGGCGTCCCCCACATCTCCACGGGCGACCTGTTCCGCGCGAACATCGGCCAGGCCACGCCCCTCGGCCTCGAGGCGAAGAAGTACCTGGACGCCGGAGACCTGGTTCCCAGCGAGATCACCAACAACATGGTGAAGGCCCGCGTCGCCGAGCCGGACGCGGCCAACGGATTCCTCCTGGACGGCTTCCCCCGGACCGTCGACCAGGCTCAGGCGCTCGAGGCGATCCTCGCCGAGCTGAACACGAAGCTCGACGCAGTGCTGTCCTTCATCGTCGACGAGGACGTCGTGGTCGAGCGGATGCTGGCCCGTGGCCGCGCGGACGACAAGGAAGACGTCATCCGCAACCGGCTCCGGGTGTACCGCGAGGAGACCGCGCCGCTGCTGGACTACTACAAGGACCAGCTGGTGACCGTCGACGCCCTGGGCGAGGTCGACGAGGTCAACGCTCGCGCACTGGCAGCGTTGGGTAAGTAATGGGCTTCGGGCGTAAGCGCAAGGTCGTTCCGTTCCGGACCGCAGGCGAGCTCGACGCAATGGCGGCCGCCGGTGCCATCGTCGGTGCGGCTCTGGTGGCGGTCCGCGAAGCGGCGAAGCCGGGTGTGAGCACGCTCGAACTCGACGAGGTGGCCGAATCGGTCATCCGCGACGCCGGCGCCGTGCCGTCGTTCAAGGGCTACCACGGGTTCAGCGGATCGATCTGTTCGTCCGTGAACGATCGTGTGGTGCACGGGATTCCCTCGGCGGAAGACATTCTCGCCGAGGGAGACCTCGTCTCCATCGACTGCGGCGCCATTCTCGACGGCTGGCACGGCGACTCTGCGTGGACCTTCGGTGTCGGAGACATCATCGAAGCGGACCAGCAGCTCAGCGAGGCCACCCGGCTGTCCATGGAGGCGGGGATCGCGGCGATGCTGCCCGGCAACCGCCTCACCGACATTTCCCACGCCATCGAACTCGGCACCCGCGCCGCCGAGGTCGCGCACGACCGCAAGTACGGCATCGTCGACGGCTACGGCGGTCACGGCATCGGCCGGGAAATGCACATGGAGCCGTTCCTCGCCAATGAAGGAGCTCCGGGCAAGGGGCCGCAACTGGTGGTCGGTTCCGTTCTGGCGATCGAGCCGATGCTGACCCTCGGCACCACCGACACCGTTGTCCTCGACGACGATTGGACGGTTGTCACCTCCGACGGAACCCGTGCAGCGCACTGGGAGCACACGGTCGCCGTCACCGAGGACGGGCCGCGCATCCTGACCCTGCGTCCGGAGTAGTGGCCTCCTGCGGGTGCGGGCCTACACGTCGATCAGCAGAGTCACCGGGCCGTCGTTGACGAGGCTGATCTCCATGTGTTCGCCGAACACGCCGGTCTCGACGGTCGCTCCCAGCTCGCGGAGGGCGCCGGTGAACTCGTCCACCAGTGGTTCCGCCACCGGCCTCGGCGCCGCGGCGGACCAGGACGGGCGCCGGCCCCGGCGGGTGTCCGCCATGAGCGTGAACTGACTGGCGACGAGTACGGGGGCGTCGAGGTCGGACGCGGACTGTTCGTTCTCCAGGATGCGCATGGTCCACACCTTCTTCGCGAGCAGAGCCGCCTTCGCCTCGTCGTCCGTATGGGTGATGCCGACCAGGACGAGCAGCCCGTGGCCGCCGGCCGGGGGAGTGATCCGCCCGACCTCGTCGCCGTCGACGCGGACCGACGCGGATGTCACTCGCTGTACCAGGGCGCGCACGCACACCATCCTTCGCATCGTTGCCGGTGGGTCTCGGAAGTCGAATTCTCGCCGGGCGGGCGGGTCCGTCAGGGACCGCATTTGGCCTGGTGAGCAATTTCCCGTAACATGGATCAACGGTGCGCTATGCGTGCCGGTTGTCTGCGTGCCCAGTGCCGGATTCGATCCGGATTGTTCATGTTTCGGCCGGTGAAGATCCCATTGGGCGCCACGGTAACGGAAACAGATGCAATAAGCACGCCAAACCACATGGATCGCGGAGGATATGGCTAAGAAAGACGGGGCCATCGAGGTCGAGGGACGAGTAGTCGAGCCGCTGCCCAATGCGATGTTCCGCATTGAGCTCGAGAACGGCCACAAGGTTCTCGCCCACATCAGCGGAAAGATGCGTCAGCACTACATTCGCATCCTCCCGGAAGATCGCGTCGTCGTAGAGCTCTCGCCCTACGACTTGTCGCGCGGACGCATCGTTTACCGGTACAAATAAAAGCTTCCCCGCCGACCAGGTCGGGGAGAAGTACGTCCGCTGCGGATCTGCGTAGTGGGCTGCCACAAAACAGGAGATCAGAAGACGTGAAGGTTCAGCCGAGCGTCAAGAAGATCTGCGAAAAGTGCAAGGTGATCCGTCGTAACGGCCGGGTCATGGTGATCTGCGAGAACCTGCGCCACAAGCAGCGTCAGGGCTAGATCTCCGCTTTTCGAGGATCTGCTTGGCAACAAGCAAAGATGACCTCCCAGCACCAGCCAGTACTCACGGCTCTCGAGCAGGTACTGGTTCACCCCCGGCACGGAGGCCGGGGCCCCACTGAGTTAGTTGAAGCATTGTCGGTCGCGAGACCGCCGACGTTTGAAGAGGCACAGGGGATGGACTGGGAGCAGACCTCCGCACACCGATAGGAATGCCGACATGGCACGTCTCGCAGGTGTCGATCTTCCCCGTGAAAAGCGGATGGAGATCGCACTTACTTACATCTACGGCATCGGCCGTACCCGCTCCAAGGAGATCCTGGACGCCACCGGCGTCAGCCCGGATCTGCGGAGCAAGGATCTCTCGGACGAGGATCTGGCCAAGCTCCGCGAGTACATCGAGGAGTCGCTGAAGGTCGAGGGTGACCTTCGCCGCGAGGTCCAGGCCGACATCCGACGCAAGATCGAGATCGGCTGCTACCAGGGCCTGCGCCACCGTCGTGGTCTGCCCGTGCGTGGTCAGCGCACCAAGACCAACGCCCGCACCCGTAAGGGTCCGAAGCGCACCATTGCAGGCAAGAAGAAGGCGAAGTAATGCCCCCCAAGTCACGTAGCACCGGTCCGAAGAAGACCCAGAAGGCGCGTCGCAGGGACAAGAAGAACGTCCCGCACGGCGCCGCTCACATCAAGAGCACGTTCAACAACACCATCGTGTCCATCACGGACCCCGCCGGAAACGTGATTTCCTGGGCGTCCTCGGGACACGTCGGCTTCAAGGGTTCGCGTAAGTCGACCCCGTTCGCCGCTCAGCTGGCCGCCGAGAACGCAGCCCGCAAGGCGCAGGAGCACGGTGTCAAGAAGGTCGACGTCTTCGTCAAGGGCCCCGGCTCCGGCCGTGAGACCGCGATCCGCTCGCTTCAGGCCGCAGGCCTCGAGGTCGGCACCATCTCCGATGTCACCCCCCAGCCGCACAACGGCTGCCGTCCGCCCAAGCGGCGTCGGGTCTAGCGGGAAGGATAGGTAGAAGAAAATGGCACGTTATACCGGACCCATCACCCGCAAGTCGCGTCGTCTGCGCGTCGACCTCGTTGGAGGCGACCAGGCGTTCGAGCGTCGTCCCTACCCGCCGGGCCAGCACGGCCGCGCGCGGATCAAGGAGAGCGAGTACCTGCTCCAGCTGCAGGAGAAGCAGAAGGCTCGCTTCACCTACGGCGTCATGGAGAAGCAGTTCCGCCTGTACTACAAGGAGGCGAACAACCGCCCCGGTAAGACCGGTGAGAACCTGCTCCGCATCCTGGAGTCGCGTCTCGACAACGTCGTGTACCGCGCCGGACTGGCTCGCACCCGCCGCCAGGCCCGTCAGCTGGTCACCCACGGCCACCTCCTTGTGAACAACAAGAAGGTCGACATCCCCAGCTACCGCGTCTCGCAGTACGACATCATCGATGTCAAGGACAAGTCGCTGTCCACGCTTCCCTTCCAGGTCGCGCGCGAGACCCAGGGTGATCGCCCGATCCCGGGTTGGCTGCAGGTTGTCGGTGGACGTCTCCGGGTTCTGGTTCACCAGCTTCCCGAGCGTGCGCAGATCGACGTTCCTCTGCAGGAACAGCTCATCGTCGAGTACTACTCGAAGTAGGCCTGACGGCTCGTGCGCCTTTCCGGTAGTTCCGACTACCGGAAAGGCGCACGGGCACGAAGTGCCTTTCCCATCGTGGGCGTCAAATAGCGGACGCCCGTACAGGAGGAACTCCAATGCTCATTTCTCAGCGACCCACGCTGACCGAAGAGGTCATCGCTGACAACCGCTCGAAGTTCGTCATCGAGCCCCTCGAGCCAGGCTTCGGGTACACCCTCGGCAACTCGCTCCGCCGCACGCTGCTCTCGTCGATTCCCGGCGCTGCTGTCACCAGCATCCGCATCGACGGCGTTCTGCACGAGTTCACCACAGTTCCCGGTGTGAAGGAAGATGTCACCGACATCATCCTGAACCTCAAGGGCCTCGTCGTGAGCTCCGAAGAGGACGAGCCGGTCACCATGTACGTCCGCAAGCAGGGCCCCGGCGCCGTGACTGCAGGCGACATCGTGCCCCCGGCCGGCGTCACCGTGAACAACCCGGATCTGCACATCGCCACCCTGAACGACAAGGGAAAGCTGGAGATCGAGCTCGTCGTCGAGCGCGGTCGCGGCTATGTCCCCGCCGTCCAGAACAAGGCGTCCGGCGCCGAGATCGGCCGTATCCCGGTCGACTCGATCTACTCGCCGGTGCTCAAGGTCACCTACAAGGTGGAGGCCACCCGCGTCGAGCAGCGCACCGACTTCGATCGGCTCGTGCTCGATGTGGAAACCAAGAACTCCATCACCGCTCGGGACGCGCTCGCTTCGGCGGGCAAGACCCTGGTTGAGCTCTTCGGCCTGGCCCGTGAGCTGAACGTCGAAGCAGAAGGCATCGAGATCGGACCCTCGCCCGCCGAGGCCGATCACATCGCTTCGTTCGGACTGCCCATCGAGGACCTGGACCTGACGGTCCGTTCCTACAACTGCCTCAAGCGCGAAGGTGTTCACACCGTCGGTGAGCTTGTCGGCCGTACCGAGTCCGATCTGCTCGACATCCGCAACTTCGGACAGAAGTCCATCGACGAGGTGAAGGTCAAGCTGCATTCGCTCGGCCTGGCCCTCAAGGACAGCCCCGCGTCCTTCGATCCCACCACCGTTGCCGGCTACGACGCCGCCACCGGAACGTGGAGCGACACGGACGCCGGTTCCTTCGGTGATGCCGAGGGCACCGAGGACTACGCCGAGACCGAACAGCTGTAGCTCACGGTCCTTTACTAGGAGATCATCATGCCCAAGCCCAAGAAGGGTGCCCGCTTCGGCGGGTCGGCTTCGCACCAGAAGGCGATCTTCGCCAATCTGGCTACCGCGCTCTTCGAGCACGGCCGCATCACCACCACGGAGTCCAAGGCCAAGGCCCTGCGCCCGTACGCCGAGAAGCTCGTCACGCACGCCAAGGCCGGAACCCTGGCTCACCGTCGTGAGGTTCTGAAGGTCATCCGCAACAAGGATGTCGTGCACACCCTGTTCGCGGAGATCGGCCCGTTCTACGCCGATCGTGACGGCGGCTACACCCGCATCATCAAGACGGTCCCCCGCAAGGGCGACAACGCGCCGATGGCGATCATCGAGCTCGTCAAGGAGAAGACCGTCACCTCCGAGGCCGACCGCGCTCGTCGCGTGAAGGCATCGAAGGATGCGCCGGCTGCTGCTCCCGCCGAGGAGAACGTCGTCGAGGCCGTCGAGGCCGAGGCAACCGACGCCGAGGTCGAGAACGCTGACGCCGTCGTCGAGGCCATCGAGGACGAGACCGCCACCGCGGCCGACGCCCCCGAGGCCGAAGAGGCCAAGAAGGACTAGTCCACTTGGTTTCGGCACACGCTGAATCGAACGAGCCCGTCGTCCCCTCGAGGGACGGCGGGCCCGTTTCGTATGAGACCCGTCGCTTGCGCCTGGACATCGCGTACGACGGAACGGAGTTCTCCGGGTGGGCCCGCCAGAACGGGCTGCGCACGGTGTGCGGGGAGATCGAGGAGAAGCTCGGCGCCGTCCTGCGCGCACCGTTGCAACTCACGGTGGCGGGGCGCACCGACGCCGGGGTCCACGCCACCGGGCAAGTGGCGCACGTCGACGTTCCGCTCGACGCCGTGCCGGACGACCCGTCCCGGCTCGTCCGCAGGCTCGCACGGTTCCTGCCGAAGGACGTGCGGATCAAACAGATCGCCTTCGCGCCCGAACACTTCGATGCGCGGTTCTCCGCGATGCGCAGGCACTACGAGTACCGCCTCACGGCGGCGGCCTACGGCGCCGATCCGCTCCGAGCCCGGGACACCGTGTCGTATCCGAAGGTCCTCGATCTCGAACTCATGCGCGCGGCGTCCGCGACGCTGCTGGGTTTGCACGACTTCGCGGCGTTCTGCAAACGCCGGGAAGGCGCCACGACTGTTCGCGATCTCCAACGTTTCGACTGGAAGCGCGACGGCGACGTATTCACGGCCTTCGTCAGCGCCGACGCCTTCTGCTGGTCGATGGTGCGCAGTCTCGTCGGTGCGGTTCTCGCCGTGGGGGAGGGACGTCGCGACCTCGACTGGATCGAAGGACTCCTCCGCGAGAAGTCGCGGTCGAGTTCGATCCTGGTGGCCCCGGCGCACGGACTGTCCCTGGTGCGCGTCGACTACCCGGACGACGCGGATCTGGCGGCACGCAACGAGATCACCCGGGACGTCAGGACCGTGCCGGGCGGCTGCTGCGGCGACTGACCGGAACCCGCGGCGTCGATCGCCACCGCGGTTGCGGAGGCGTCAGCACCTACGATGGCTCCGGAAGAGAAGGAGCCTGTTCATGACCGCAGTCGCACCCGTCCGGATCGAGATCATCATCGGATCCGTCAGAGTGGGTCGGATCGCTCCCGTCGTCGCCGGCTGGTTCGCCGAACGTGCCCGCGCCTACCCGGGACTGGACGTGGGCATCATCGATCTCGCCGACACGCCGTTGCCGCAGGATCTCGGCGCATCCCCGGTGACGGACGAATTCCGGGAGCGAGTGGGCAGAGCCGACGGGTTCGTGGCCGTCACCTCCGAGTACAACCACGGCTACCCTGCGGCGCTGAAGACCGCGTTCGACAGCGTCAAACACGAATGGCGCTCGAAGCCCATCGGTTTCGTGTCGTACGGCGGGTTGGCAGGCGGACTCCGGGCAACCGAACAGCTGCGCCAGGTGGTGGCCGAATTGCACATGGTGTCGGTGCGGCAGAGCGTGAGTTTCCACCGGGTGCGCAAGAGATTCGACGACCAGGGGCAGACGACCGACGGCGCCGCCATCGACTCGGCTGACCGCATGCTCGCGCAGCTCGTATGGTGGGCCGACGCGGTCCGTGTTCAGCGCGGGACCACCCCGTACCCCGGCTAGAACTGGTGCACCGGCACGTACTCGTCCACCGCGCGAGGCCGGCCGATGAACGCCGTCTCGGACGAGATCGTGACCAGCATCAGTTCGATGCTCGTCCCTCCGGTCGATAGAAGAATGCGGTCGCCCAGCGCATTCGGTTGGACGATCGACAGGTCCGGTTCGGCACCGGGCCACTGGCTCGGTTCTCCGTAGAGGTAGATCGCGGTGACCCCGGCGCGGGGCGGCAGCGCGTTGACGCCGTCGAACACGACGGTGTTGAACCTGTTGTCGGACTGCGGATTGTGGCCGGCGAGGCGCAACCGGTCGGGCGTGGCGATGGAGTCGATCAACGACGACCACGCGTCGGGCCGATCGGTGTGAATGAGCACGCGGGCGCCGGTCGCGACGGCGCGGAACACCAGTTGCTGGGCGAGATACAGCTCGCCCGCCACATAGACCATGCCGACGCCGGGACCTGCGATGCGAGCGGTGATTCCGTGACCGTAGTCGTCGGAGCCGATGAGCTGGCCGCACCCCGCTGGGGGCAACTGCAGCGCACGAAGGTCCTCGACGGACATGTCGGTCAACGGCATCACGTCGTCGAGGTCCGACATCGCGACGGGAAGGTTGGCCAGCAGCCCGTCCCGGTGCCTGCCCTGCATCGAGATGAGCCCGGGGATCGTGAGCGGTTCGGGCATCGTCCGGGTGGTCACCCGGCAGGCCGCACCGACCTTCACCTGCCCGTCGTGTCCGCTGGGGCGCAGCCGGATCGTCACGGTCGTGCCGAGGCTCGACGGAACCCAGAGCTTCGCGAGCAGGTCTCGCGTCAGGTAGCGCGGGTCGACGCCGTAGCCGGTGTTGCACACGCCGGGCAGCGGTGCATGCTTCCATGTCTCCGTGAAGGTCTTCGGATCGACGCCCCGACTGATCTGCAGCGCGGCCGATTCGATCTCTGGGGCGGTGAGAATGCGCGCGCGACATCCTGAATCGGCCAGTGCACGCACGACGCGACTTGCCGCGATCGTGATGGCGCGCGACGCGCCTTCCTCGCCGCCGCCACGCCGCGCCACGGCAGCGACGTTCTCCGTGGCGTCGAATCGCAGGGCGAGCCAGACCATCCGGGTCGCCGTCGCCGGCAGCGGGCCGACCAGCCTGTCGTACACATCGGTTGCGGGGGAGCCGGCCGCGGCGCGATAACCGTGGCTGACGATGTCGATTCCGCTCAGCGAGATGTCGTGCTGGACGAGACACGCGGCGAGCGCGTCGGTCGGGAGTTCGTGCGTCGTCTGGAAGCCGTCCCGGGTGATCTGCGTGAGGCTCCCCGCGGGAGGAAGTACCTCGACGACGGCGACCACGCTGCCACCGTCCCACCGGAGCCCGACGGACTGACCTGTCGGTGCCTGGAAACCGACGGTGCGGGACTGCGTCCGAACGGGTTTGGTGCAATATCGCCAGCACGTCCGGGCCCAGTCCAGGCTCGACCAGCCGCCCACGCGGACGAGCGCGGCGAGAACGAGGACGAACGCGACGACGACGGCGCCCCACCACACCAACCCGCACAGCGAGGCCACGACGCCGCCGGTCACCCCCAGTAGTTGCGCAACGATCATCTCGGTCGCCGAAAACCGAAGAGACGACGGCCGACGTGTGACGCGCGAACGGTCCATGGTTCCTCCCCCGAATACCTGAACCCAGCAGACCCGTACCCGTCCGCCGTGAAGATTGTCGATGGAACTGTACTGTGTCACCCCGAGCGCTGTGCAGCACGGGGGAGGAACAATGGCTGTAACACCCACCACCCGGTGGCAGGTCAACGGGTATCGATTTCTGGTCAGACGGATGGAGCACGCCCTGGTGCGTCGCGACGTCCGAATGTTGCACGACCCCATGCGGTCGCAGTCGCGCGCACTCGCGGTGGGGGTCGTGATCGCGTCGCTCGGACTCGCCGGCTGCGCCGCGCTGGCGCTGTTCCGTCCGCAGGACAAGATCGGCGACGCGTCGATCGTCGTCGGCAAGGATTCGGGCGCGATGTTCGTGGTCATGGGCGACACACTTCGTCCCGTCCTGAATCTCGCGTCCGCGCGGCTCATAGTCGGAAAGTCCGAGAATCCGGTGATCGTCAAGGAATCCGAACTCGACACCCGACCCCGCGGTGCCCTCGTCGGGATTCCCGGCGCGCCGTCCGCGCTGCCGGCCGGGGACCCCTCGGCGAAGACAGCGTGGACGGTGTGCGATTCGATCGGGGCCGACGGAAATCGTCCCGTCACAACATCGGTCATCGTCGGCGAGACGGAGAGCTCCGAGGGCGGCGGGACTCTTACGGGAGATCAGGCGTTGCTCGCGTCGACCCCCGATGCGTCGTACCTGATCTATGGCGGGAAGCGCGCCAAGATCGATCTGGACGATCCGGCGGTCACCCGCGCGCTGGACCTCGAAGGCGCTCGATCACGCCCGGTGAGCAAGGGTTTCGTCAATGCCATCCCCGAAGTACCGCCGCTCGCCGCGCCCGTCATCCCGGGGGCCGGGAGCAGCCCACGCTATCCGTTGCAGGACAAGGTCGTGGGATCGGTCTTCCAAGTACTGATCGGCTCCGAGACCACGCACTACGTGGTACTCCGCGACGGAATCCAGAAGATCAGCTCGGCCGTCGCGAACCTGATTTTCCTGTCGGACTCGCACGGCGACACCGAGATGTCGAGCATCATGCCCGACGCCACCAAGCGAATCCCTTCCGTGGAACAGATTGCGGTGAACAGCTTCCCGGAGTCGGCACCGAAAATCGTCGACGCCGCCGAAAGTCCCGTGAGCTGCCTGTCCTGGCAGCCAATCCGTGCAGCGGACGACACGAGCGCGAGCGGTCCGGCGGCCGAGCTGTCCTTGGTAGCGGGTCGCACCCTTCCGATTCCGGGCGATGCTCGCGCGGTCGAGTTGGCCCAGGCGGACGACGCGGGCGACAACGCGGATTCGGTGTACGTGCAGCCGGGTACGAGCGGTTTCGTGCAGTCGACCGGCATCGAGGCTACGAGCACGCGACGCGACAGCACCTTCTTCGTCGCGGACACGGGAGTCCGGTTCGGTCTACCAGATAAGGAGTCTGCCGAGGCACTGGGCGTCGACGGCGCCCGTCCCCTCGCACCCTGGCAGATTCTCGGCCTCCTGGCGCAGGGCCCGGCGCTCGGGAAGTCGTCGGCACTCGTCGCGCACGACGGGGTCGCACCGGACGCCGCCCCGGCCGCTGTCGCGTCAGGGTCCAACTGAGCGGGTTCGGTCAGCGCCGATCGGTCGCCGACTGGAACCGCCGGCGGAGTGGGAACGACGCCAGGACGCCGAGCACGAGTAGGGCGCCCAGCGTTCCTGTTGCCGCGACAGCGATGTTGCGCGGTCGACGATCCGGGGGAGCAGCGGCCGGGAGCGCCTCGACCGCGACGGAAGTCGACTGATCGACGGTGGCACCGTCGAGGGGAACGTCGGCGGTGACTGCGGCCAGCGGATCGATGATCCCGTGCCCGACAGACGTATTCCACCCCTCCGCCGGCGCATGCGCTGTGGCCTCGATCCGGGCCATGACCTGCTGTGCGGACAGTTGCGGGAACCGTGAGCGGACCAGTGCGACGGTCGCCGAGACGTACGGCGCGGCGAAACTCGTGCCCTTCACCGGCTCCGCGTTGCCTTGCACGCCGTACGTCGTATTCGTCAGGTCGCCCGTGCTCGGATGCAGTGATGTCAGACCGGATCCCGGAGCTGCCACGTCGACCCACGGGCCGGCCAGGCTGAACTCGCTCGGTGATCCGTTCGCCTCGACGGAGCCGACGGTCAGCACGTAGTCGTCGTACCAGGCGGGACTGGCGATGGTGCTGACGGAGTCCCACAGATCGGCGCCGGGACGGAGGGGATCGTGTGCCGGATTCTGAAGCTTGCATTCTCCCGAACCGAAGTTCCCTGCCGCCGCGACCACCACGGCGTTGTGCACCGTGACGGCGTATTTCACGGCCGACCCCAGGTACCGGTCGCCATCGCCGATTCCCTCGGCGGCGGTCTTGCACGCGACCTCGGAGATGTTGATGACCGTGGCGCCCGAGTCGGCTGCACGCCGGATCGCCGTCGCCATTGTCGCAACGTTCCCGTATCCGCCGACCGAGTTGCCCGCGTTGTCGACCTGATCGGCCTGGCCTGCGGCGTTGTACGCGCTACTCGTCTGCCGGATGGACAGGATCCGGGAATCCGGTGCACCACCGGAGAAGCCGGAACCGGGAACCTGAGCGGCGCCGATCAGCCCGGCGACGAGCGTGCCGTGCGCGTCGCAGTCGACCGTGCCGGTCTCCGTCCCCACGAGGTCGCCGCCGTCCATGAGGCCGGGAAGTCGCGGATGTGGGGAGACGCCGGTGTCGATCACCGCGACGATCTGACCGGCGCCCCGGGTGATCGGCCAGACCGATTGAAAGTCGAGATCGCGCTGGGCAACCGGAACGTCGGGACCGTCCGGCACGCGCACAGCGTCTTTGCACGGCCGGCGTTTCTCGACCTTCGTGCTGTCCTTCGGTGGAATGAGCCCGGCGTCCACGGGAGCGGGCACGACAGCAGAGGCGCCGCCCTGACCCACGGCGGCGGTGACTGCCACGACCGCGGTGGCCAGGACTACGCGGATGAGCCGGCGCCTCACAGTCCACGCATCAGCGAGTAGAGACCGGTCACCCAGCACACCAGCGGAACGATCGACGCGATCACCGCCAGATCGATGAGCTCGGCTACCCGTCGCATCACGGGTGAGAACGTCTGGCGGGGGGCGAGGATTCCCAGTACCAGCCCACCGACGGCGAACAGGATCGCGACGGCGAACGAGGCGATGGCGAAGTCGGGCACGGCAACGGCCGCGGCGGTGAGCAGCAGAACCAGTATCGTCACCCCGCCCGCGATCAGCGGTACCGCCTGCTCGGCGCTGCTGTACGTGCGTCCTCGGAACATCAGGACGGCGGCGGTGGCGACGGCGAGAGAGAGCCCGGGCCAGAAGATTCCGTCGGACACACCAGGTTGCGCCGCGATGAGGGCGCCGGAAACGGCGAGTACCGTCATCGCGCAGACCAGACCGGTGAGGTACTTGCGGGCGCGTGCCGCACGCTGTGCCAGAGAGTCGAACGATGGCATCGTCACCTCGTCATCCGGGTCGTCCTCGGACGGATCGACCGAGGTGCCCGGCGCCGGGACGGGAGGCAGTGGAAGCTTCGCCAGCACGATCGATACCCGTGCCGAGAAGGCGAGTCCGATCAGCGCCGCCGCCACGACACCTGCGCCGACAGCGGAAACCGGATTGCCGAACAGGGTCGCCACGAGGGCGGCGAGCGAACCGAACAGGGACGTCACCGACAGGGCCGTGAACAATCGCAGTCCGACACCGCCCAGTCGCAGCGCAAGAACGGCGGTGGTTCCCGCCAGCACGAGTCCGAGGAGCAGGTGCGGAGCGCCGAGACCGCCGGGCACGAACAGCATCCCCGCGGCGAACGAGAGGGGAACGGCGCATCCGCTGAGGACGACGGAGCTTGCCGCGTCGCCGTAGATTCGACCGGTGACCGCGCCGGCGATCAGGAACAGTAGGGCCGCCGCGAGTGCACATCCCGCCCCCAGGAATCCTTCGGTCCCCGCTCCGGACCACAGCAGCGCGAACGATCCGACGACGGTGCCGAGTACCGCGGCGACGGAGCCTACGACCCGTGCGGAACCCCGGGTCCACTCACGGTCGCCTTCGGCGTCGGCGATCGCCACGTTGTACATGATGTCGTCGAACAGCGGCGGTGGCGCGCTGGCGTGCACGCTCTGCAGTACGAGGAGGTCACCGTCGCGGATTCCGTGTTCGTGCAACGTCAGCGTGGTCGAGAGCGGCGAGTGCCCGATCTTCGCGAGAACCCACTCGCTGGGTTCGTACTGTTCGAGCGAGTCGTCGAAGTCGTTGGTACTGCGATGGGTGCGGATGGTGTCGACGATGCCCGGAACGAGGATGGCCAGCGGCACACCGAACGGCACGGCCATGTCGACCTGCGAATGCGTCGACAGGACGGTGATCCGGCAGAGATCTGCTGCGGCACCGGGACGGGTGGACGAGGCGGATCCCCGCGATTCGTCATGGGTGATGGACACTGCGATTTCCCCCAACTCTGCGACGCACAACCCCATCTGCGCCGTTACGACACCGATCGACGACCGGTCACAGATCGTCATCCGATTTGATCACCGGTGACCTTACGACACCGCGAGCGCCGCCTCCAGTGTCCGGCAGGGGCGCGGACCTTCTATATGCCCGATCGCCATTCATGGGTTAGTGTCTGACTTCGCGGATCGAGCCCAGGGGGGCGACCCGGAGTTCCGGGATCGGATCGGCTGCACGGTTTTTTCGGGGCGGTTGTAGTCATGGGGGGCGAGTAGTGAGCACTATTCGGTTCGTGCGCAAGGCGCGACGGGAAGTACCGCGTATCCCGGGCGGCGAAGTGAGTCTGCAGGCTCCGCCCGAGATTCCACGCCTGGTACCGGGAAACCTTCTGACCAAGCTCCTTCCCGTGGTCATGGTCGTCGCCATGGTCGGGATGATGGCCCTGATGTTCTCGTCGGGCATGGCCCGCAATCCGATGTCGATGCTCTTTCCCGTCATGATGATGGTGTCGATGCTCGGCATGCTCGCCGGTGGCGGCCGTGGCGGCCCGAAAGCGGCGGAGGCCAACGAAGACCGCAAAGATTACCTGCGCTACCTCGATCAGTTGCGCCGCGACGTCGACGAGACCGCCGAGCAGCAGCGAAAGGCGCTCGACTGGAGTCACCCCGAACCCGGTCTGCTGTGGACCATCGCAGGCACGGCGCGCATGTGGGAGCGCCGCATCACCGACCCCGACTACTGCCACGTGCGCGTCGGCCGGGGAAGCCAGCGCCTCGCAACCCGCCTGATCGCACCGGAGACCGGACCGGTGGAGGATCTGGAACCGGTTGCCGCGGTGTCGCTTCGTCGCTTCGTCCGCGCGCACTCCGTCGTTCAGGATCTGCCCACTGCAGTGTCGCTGCGCGGCTTCGCGGCCATCTCCGTGGATGGGGAACGCGGTACGGCACGGTCCCTGGTGCGGTCGATGCTCATGCAGTTGTGCGCATTCCACGGCCCGGACAACCTCCTCGTCGCCGTCGTGTGCGGCCCCGACACCGAGCACGAGTGGGACTGGGCCAAGTGGCTGCCGCACGCGCAGCATCCGGATTCGTCCGACGGTGTCGGTTCGTCCCGCATGATCTACGGCTCGATCCTCGAACTCGAATCTTCGCTCGGCCCCCAGCTGTCGATGCGAAACCGATTCTCGCGCAATGCTCCCGCCGCCCCCGGTGTCCCGCAGTTCGTCATCGTCGTCGACGGTGGGATTCTGGAGGGCGAATCGGGGATGATCACCGACGGCGGGGTCGACTCGGTCTCCGTTCTCGACATCAGTGGCTTCTGCCCGCGACTGACGGCCACACGAGGACTCCAGCTGGTGGCGCAGGACGGATCCCTCGGCGCCCGCAGCGGAGCGGGCGTGGAGATGTTCGCGACAGCAGACCTCGTCAGCGCTCATCAGGCCGAAACGCTGGCCCGGCGACTCGCGCCGTACCGGACGGCGTCGCAGACGGCAGTGGACGCGGGCGACGACGATCAGCCGGTGCAGACGTGGAGCCAGATGCTGGGGATCGGCGACGTCGGCCGTCTCAACCCGGATCACGCGTGGCTGCCCCGCCAGGGCCGCGACCGGCTGCGGGTCCCGATCGGTGTCGGAGTGGACGGCCACCCGGTCGAGATCGACCTCAAGGAGTCGGCCGAGAACGGCATGGGGCCACACGGCCTGTGTATCGGGGCCACCGGTTCGGGTAAGTCGGAGTTCCTGCGGACGTTGGTGCTCGGCCTGATCGCGACGCATTCGCCCGACGCGCTCAACCTCGTCCTCGTCGATTTCAAGGGCGGCGCCACGTTCCTCGGACTCGAGGAGGCTCCGCACGTCGCCGCGGTGATCACCAACCTGGCCGAGGAACTCGCGATGGTCGACCGGATGCGGGACGCACTCGCCGGGGAGATGAATCGGCGTCAGGAACTCCTGCGCTCCTCCGGGAACTTCGCGAACGTCACCGAATACGAGAAGGCCCGCCAGGCGGGCGCCGACCTCGACCCGCTGCCCGCATTGTTCATCGTCGTCGACGAATTCTCCGAACTGCTCAGTCAGCAGCCCGAGTTCGCGGACCTCTTCGTCGCGATCGGCAGGCTCGGCCGGTCGCTGCACATCCACCTACTGTTGGCGAGTCAGAGGCTCGAGGAGGGCAAACTGCGGGGGCTCGACAGCCACCTGTCGTACCGCATCGGTCTCAAGACCTTCTCGGCCAACGAATCGCGCACGGTGCTCGGCGTTCCGGACGCCTACCACCTGCCCGCGACCCCGGGTGCCGGATACCTCAAATGCGATTCCGCGGAGATCGTCCGCTTCCAGGCCTCGTACGTGTCCGGTACCTACGAGGGCAGCCGGGAAGACAGTGTCCGACGGCCGGGTGAGGCGGCTGTCGAGCTGCGGCCCAAGATCTTCACGGCTGCACCGGTCGCGCTCGACGTCGTCGAGATCCACGACGAACCCCAGTCGCTCCACCTGGCCGAGGAGCCGACGGAGATCCGCACCACCATGGACGTCGTGGTCGAACGGATCACGGGTCGCGGACCGCGAGCCCATGAGGTGTGGCTCCGGCCGCTCGACGCCGCGCCGAGCCTCGACCAGATGCTGCCGAGGTCGGTTCTCGCCGAACCGGTTCCCGCGCTGAGCTCGCTGCGCACACCGATCGGAATCATCGACAGGCCCTACGACCAGAGGCGCGACCCCCTGGTCGTGGATCTGTCCGGGTCCACCGGCAACATGGCGGTGGTGGGCGGGCCGCAGTCGGGCAAGTCGACTGCGATCCGCACGCTCATCACGTCGTTGGCTGCCACCCATTCCGCGGAGCAGGTGCAGTTCTACTGCCTCGACTTCGGTGGTGGCACGCTCGCCGGACTGTCGGGACTGCCGCACGTCGGCTCGGTCGCCAACCGCCTCGACGTCGATCGGGTGCGTCGCACCATCGCGGAGATGAACACCATCGTGCGTCAGCGCGAGGAGCGTTTCCGCGAACTCGGGGTCGAGTCGATGGCCGAGTTCCGGCGACTGCGCGCCACCGATCCCGGCAGCGGCGGCGCGGCGGCCGGGGTCGCGCAGGATCCGTTCGGGGACGTCTTCCTGGTGATCGACGGTTTCGGCAGCGTTCGTCAGGACTTCGAGGCTCTCGAACAGCAAATCACCAACCTTGCGTCCCAGGGGTTGTCGTACGGTGTGCACGTCGTGCTCACCGCCTCACGGTGGGGCGAGGTCCGGCCGGCGCTCAAAGATCAGCTCGGCACTCGGATCGAGCTGCGCCTCGGTGATCCCTCGGATTCCGACCTCGGTCGGAAGACCGCGGCACTCGTTCCCGAAGGCCGACCCGGACGCGGCATGACCCGCGACAGCCTGCATCTGCTCGTCGGGTTGCCGAGGATCGACGGGAGCTCGGATCCGACCGACCTGGCATCCGGTGTGGCGTACGCGGTGTCGTTCATCGCCGCCGCGACACACGGCCGGCCCGCGCCGGCAGTGCGAATGCTGCCTGCACAGATCGCCCGCGACGACGTGCTCCATGCGGCCGGGGGGTGGCCGTCCTACCTCGATCCGGCGCAGGCCTGTCTGCAGATTCCGATCGGTCTCGACGAGGCGGAGTTGGCTCCGACGTTCCTGAACTTCGCCGAGCAGCCCCACTTCCTGGTGTTCGGCGACACCGAATGCGGAAAGACGACCCTCCTGCGGAACATCTGCGAGGGCATCATGGCATCGAACACGAGCAAACAGGCGAAGATCATTCTCGGCGACTATCGGCGCACGATGCTCGGCGTCGTCGAGACGGAGCACCTGGCTTCGTACGCGCCGTCCGAGGACGTGCTGACGACGAACATGAGGGACCTCGCGATCCTGCTGAAGGGACGCATGCCAGGCCCCGGCTTCAATCGCCAGCAGCAGCGCGACCGGTCCTGGTGGTCGGGACCCGAAGTCTTCGTCGTCATCGACGACTACGACCTCGTCGTGACCTCGAGCGGCAACCCGGTCGCCGCGATCGTCGAATTCCTGCCGCACGCCCGCGACATCGGATTCCACCTGATCATCGCGCGCCGCTCCGGCGGTGCGGCACGGGCAATGTACGAACCGGTCATCGCACGCTTGCGCGATCTGCAGTCGACGGGCCTCGTGATGAGTGGCAACAGGGAGGAGGGCAATCTCATCGGCACCGTTCGTCCGAGTGCGATGCCTCCCGGGCGCGGAACGCTGGTCAACCGTGCGGGTACCGGCCTGATCCAGCTCGCGTGGATGCCGCCGCTGTGATGTCGTCGGTCGCGATTCATCTCACTGAATCCGGCATGTGGTCCTGCGCTCAGGGCGTGACGACGGCAGCTCACGAGATGACGCCGCTGTGCTTCGTCGACGACGAGTACGTCGACGTCGATGGCGGAGTTCTCGCGGTGTCCGACGCCCTGGCATCGATGTTCCGGTCTGTGATCGACGGTGCGGGGGAGGCGGCGCCGATCGCGACGGCAGTGCTGTCACACCCGACGGAGTGGGGTTCCGCGAGGCGGAACGCGCTGTCCGACGCGGGGTCGCGCGTTGCCGCCGACACGGTGCTGGTTCCCGTTGCCGTGGCGGCGGCCGAGGGTGCTGCGGTGTCGGGTGGCCGATGGGTGGTGCTCGAAAGCCGGACCGTGGGTGCAACGGCCAGCTACGTGGTCGGCGAGGTCGGCGGATACCGGGTCGTCGAATGCGAGCACGATCCGTCGCTCTGCCCCGACGAGGGGATCGAGGAGTGGGCGACAGCGATAGTGGAACTCGGTGCGCGAGCCCGCGGTGATCGGCCGGTCGACGGAATACTCCTGACCGGCGGCGGAGAGTCGCAGGAGCGCACAACGATGCGTGACGCCGTGATCGCCCACGCGTCCCCGAACGCCGACGTCCGGATCGTCACCGGTGAAGAGATCGCGCGCGCACTCGCGTCCAGCCTGGTCGACTCTTCGGACGAGCTGACCACGATGGCTGTGCCGCAGGCGAACTGGCTCGAACCGGCGCTGCAGGGATCGGAGCGCGGTGACCGACGGAGCACGCGGCCGACGTTCTTCGCGGTGGTTGCGGTGCTGGCTGTCGTCGTCGGAGCTGTTCTCGTGTTCACTCTTCGGGAGCCCGGTACCGGCACCGAATCCGTCCGTGCTCTGGACGCGAGTGCGGCACCGGCGGCTCCGGTCACGACGACCACCCGATCCGCGGTGCCGGCCACCACGACCGCCACCGCGGCGGCGGACCTCGAGGTGGGCGGAATTCGCGTGACACTGCCGAGTGGGTGGAAGGAGCGGGCGCCCGCCGCGTCGGCTTCTTCCGGATCGCGAGTGGAGTTGGTGCCTGCGGGGGGAGCCGACAGGCGAATCATCATCACGCAGAACGCGGTTCGAGAGGATTCCGGATACGACGAAGTGGCGGTGACGCTCGCGGCGAAGATTGCGCAGCGTGGCCGTCCCGAGCTGTTCGGCGAACTGGAGCGCGATGTCGTCTTCGGAGGTCGACCCGGCATCGCGTACAGCGAGTTTCCCGACGCGAGCTCCGTGGTGCGGTGGCACGTACTCGTCGAACGCGACCTCCAGGTGAGCGTCGGCTGTCAGTTCCTGGCGGAGGAGTGGGAGTCGATCGAGAGCGTGTGCGAAGAGGTCGTGCGGTCACTGGTGATAGTTCGGTGACCCCTTTCTCGTCGCCGAGAAAACTTCCACCGTGGTGGAACCGATTGGGCGGTTGATGCGTCCAATCTTGTGTAGGGGTGAATGCGGGCAGTCCAGAGGGGGCCGCCGCACCGAGAACAGAAGGAGTCACAATGGCGGGAGTTGTTACCGATGTCGGCCAGATGGAGGTCGCGGCCAATCACGTGCAGACGGTGAACAGCCAGCTGCAGGGCACGATCAACAGCCTCAAGGGCCGTTGCGAGGAGTCGTCTTCGGCCTGGCAGGGTGGAGCCCAGGTGGCGTTCATGGAGCTGATGGCGCGGTACGGAGACGCTGCGCGCCGCATGCAGGACTCGCTGGACGAGATTGCGGTGAAGATCCGCGAGAACGGCAAGGGATACGACGCCGCCGAGCAGGCCAACCAGGACGCGATTCATGCGGCCGGAGCTTCGGGATCGCTCGACATCTGACGCCGGCGCCGACAACAATTACCACGCTCGAGGGGAGCACCGAATGTCTTCATTGAAGTACGGATTTGCCGAGTTGCAGGCGCTGGCGAGCGACATCAAGTCGAACGAGGCGAAGCTGCGCGAGACGCATGACGAGCTCCGGGGCTACGTCAACGGGCTCGTCGCGCAGTGGGAGAGCGGTGCGCGGGAGAACTACCAAGCTGTGCAGGCGAAGTGGGACAGCTCCCACGAGGATCTGCTCCAGGTTCTGCAGACGATCTCGAAGGTCGTCCAGGACGGCGCCGTCGACATGCAGACTGCGGAAGACCGGAACGCCACGGCGTGGCTCTGATCTTCGCGTGACACGTCGAGTGCCCCAGCAATCCACGGTTGCTGGGGCACTGTCGTCTCCGACGGTGGAGCGAGTGGATCAATCGGCGGGCGGTATCAGCCGGCTGAGGACGACGCTGCTCTTGGTCTGAAGGACGGCCGGCTCCGACCGCAGATTCTCCAGCGTGCGTTCGAGGTGTGCCGTGTCGGTGGTGCGGACGCGGAGGAGGGCGTTGGCATCGCCGGTGACGGTGTACGCCTCCTGAACCTCGGCGTGGCGGGACACGATCCGTGCGATCTCGACGGCCGAGGTGCGGCCGCTGCAGTACAACTCGACGAACACCTCGACGCCGTGGCCGAGAGCACGCGGATCGAGCGCCGCATGGAATCCGGTGATCACCCCGGACTCGACCAGTCGATCGACCCGACGCTTCACGGCGGGTGCGGACAGGCCGACCTCGGCGCCGATGGTGGCGAAGCTGGACCGTGCGTTGCGCTCCAGCCGCGCAACGATCTGCCGATCGAGCCCGTCCAGACGCAACGAATCATCCATGTGATGGAACGCTAGCGCATTGATCAGGCCTTTTGGTGGGTGGATACTGATTTCACCGACACCGATCGAGGGGGAGTGGAGATGGCGCCCACTGCTGGTATCGAGTCCGAGAACCCGTACGAGGAGACGACGGAGGTGCCGGGCGCCGCCGCCCGCGTCCCGCGGCATGCTCACTCGCGGAGCTACCTGATGTGCCCGCCCACGTATTTCGACGTCGTCTATGCCATCAACGACTGGATGCGGCCCGAGGAACCCGTGGACCGGGATCGTGCGATGTCGCAGTGGTCGGCGCTCGCGGACACCTACCGGCGACTCGGGCACGAGGTCCTCACGATCGACCCGGTTGAGGGACTTCCGGACATGGTGTTCGTCACCGACAGCGGACTCGTCGTCGACGGTGTCGCGCTCGGCGCCCGCTACCGCTCCGCCGAGCGGCGGGCCGAGGCCGAACACGTGTTCCGGTGGTTCTCGGACAACGGGCTGATCAGGCCCACCCTGCCGCGGTACGTCAACGAGGGGGAGGGCGACTTCCTCGTCGTCGGCGACGTGATCCTCGCCGGAACCGGATTTCGGTCCGACCCGCGGTCGCACGCCGAGGCCTCGGCGCACCTCGGCCGCCCGGTGATCACGTTGAACCTGGTGAATCCCCGCTACTACCACCTCAACACCGCCCTGGGTGTGCTCGACGACTCGACCATCGCCTACCTGCCCGCGGCGTTCTCGCCGGACAGTCGCGCTCTGCTCGAGCAGATGTATCCCGACGCGGTGATCGCGGCCGAGACGGACACCGACTGGCTCGGACTGAACCTGGTCAGCGACGGCGCCAATGTGGTGCTACCCGTCCAGGCTTCACACCTTGCCGACCAGTTGTCCGCCCGCGGGTACGAGCCCGTGCCGGTCGACTACTCGGAATTCCTCAAATCCGGTGGTGGAATCAAATGCAGCACTTTGGAGCTCCGCGGCTTCCGCAGGCTCCGGATCGCGGAAGATCAGGGGTGACCAGCAATGTCGGACGGTGTCGTTTCCGTGTCGGATGCCACGCGTGAGCAGCTGAGCAGGGCCGACGAACACAGCGCACACAACTACTCGCCGCTGCCGGTCGTGATCGAGTCGGGCGCGGGCTCGTGGGTGAAGGGAATCGACGGCGTCGACTACCTCGACGTCCTCGCCGGATACTCGGCGCTCAACTTCGGCCACGCACACCCCACCCTCGTCCGGGTGGCGAGCGAACAACTCGGCCGGCTCACCCTGACCAGCCGCGCCTTCCAGCACGATCGGTTCGCGTCCTTCTGCGAGGACCTGAGCCGGCTGTGCCGGAAAGAAGCCGTGCTGCCGATGAACACGGGCGCCGAAGCCGTGGAGACCGCGCTGAAACTGGCCCGCAAATGGGGTTACGACGTCAAGGGAGTGCCACCGGGACGTGCCGAGGTGATCACGTGTGCCGGGAACTTCCACGGCCGCACCATCTCGATCGTCGGGTTCTCGTCCGATCCGGACGCGTACACCGGATTCGGTCCGTTCCCGCCGGGCTTCGCGTCCGTCGAATACGGGAACGCGGACGCGTTCGAGGCCGCGATCACCGAGAACACCGTGGCGGTGCTCCTCGAACCGATCCAGGGGGAGGCCGGAGTGCTGGTGCCACCGCCCGGCTATCTCACGGCGGTCCGGGACATCTGCACCCGTCGCGGGATCCTGATGATCGCCGACGAGATCCAGAGCGGGCTCGGGCGGACCGGCGACACGTTCGCGTGCGACCACGAGAACGTGACCCCCGACGTGTACGTCCTGGGCAAGGCGCTCGGGGGTGGCTTGATGCCGGTCTCCGCCGTCGTCGCCGACTGGCCGGTGATGGCGGTGATCGGCCCCGGACAGCACGGGAGCACGTTCGGGGGCAACCCCCTCGCCTGCGCGGTCGGGAGCGCGGTCGTCGACCTGCTCGAGACCGGCGAATATCAGCAGCGAAGCCGTGAGCTGGGCGCCTACCTGCACAGCATGCTGTCGCAACTGCCCCCCGACCACGTGTCGGAGGTGCGTGGGCGCGGACTGTGGGCCGGTGTGCAGCTGGCCGACGGTATGCCGTCCGCGCGAACGATCTGTGAAAGACTCCTGGCGCGCAGGGTCCTCGCGAAGGACGCGCACGAAGGAACGATCCGCATCGCCCCGCCGCTGGTGATCGAACGGGACGAGCTGACCTGGGCGGTCGAACAGCTCGCCGATGCGCTCGCCGAGTGAGTTTTGACCCTGGGCCTCACCGACCGGTATTGTTCTCCGTTGGCGTGCCGTGCGCCGCTGCGTCCTCGTGTCGCAGTGGCTGGCGGTTCTCGGGTCTCAACTGGCCGCCGAGAATCGCTCGACGATACGCAATGGCCAGCAGCGGATTGAACAAGACGAGGAAGTTCTGTGTCTACGTACACCCCGAAGGCCGGAGATGTGACCCGCACGTGGCACGTCATCGACGCCACTGACGTGGTGCTCGGCCGCCTTGCCGTCCAGGCAGCCAACTTGCTGCGCGGCAAGCACAAGCCCACCTTTGCACCGCACGTTGACGGCGGCGACTTCGTCGTCATCATCAACGCCGAGAAGGTTGCCATCAGCGGCAACAAGCGTGAGGGCAAGTTCCTCTACCACCACTCCGGACACCCCGGTGGTCTGAAGTCCCGCTCCGTCGGTGAGGTTCTCGACAAGAACCCCGACCGCCTCGTGGAGAAGGCCATCGTCGGCATGCTCCCCAAGAACAAGCTGGGTCGCGCCATCAGCAGCAAGCTGAAGGTCTACGCGGGCCCGAACCACCCCCACGCCGCGCAGCAGCCGGTGCCATTCGAGATCAAGCAGGTGGCCCAGTGACGGCGCCGGAGGAGCAGAACGTGTCCAACCCCGAAGAGATCACCGAGGCTGTCGAGGTCGCGGCGGACGAGTACGTGTCCGTCGAGGAGCCCGAGGTCGCCGAGGACATCGAGGCCGCTGCTGCGCCGCAGGCCCCGATCGTGATCGATCGCCCCATCCAGACCGTCGGTCGTCGTAAGGAAGCGGTTGTCCGCGTCCGACTGACCCCCGGTTCGGGCGACTTCAAGCTCAACGGCCGCACCATCGAGGACTACTTCCCGAACAAGGTGCACCAGCAGCTGATCAAGGCTCCGCTGGTCACGGTCGAGCGTGCCGAGTCCTTCGACATCGTGGCACTGCTGCACGGTGGCGGACCGTCCGGACAGGCCGGCGCACTGCGCCTCGCCATCGCCCGCGCGCTCATCGAGGTCACCCCCGAGGACCGTCCGGCTCTCAAGAGCGCCGGCTTCCTCACGCGTGACGCCCGCGCCGTCGAGCGCAAGAAGTACGGCCTGAAGAAGGCCCGCAAGGCATCTCAGTACTCGAAGCGCTGATGTGTCGCCGAAGCCGCCCTCCGGGGTCGGCTTCGGCACCTGTTCTTCCCGAGAGCAGGCGTCCATCGTTACCGGACGCCTGCTCTCGTGCTTTATCCGAGATGTAGTGGGTTTCCTAGGTGCGAGGGGTCTGGTCTATGGGTCGATTGTTCGGGACGGATGGGGTTCGTGGTCTCGCGAATACCGAGCTGACCGCCGAGTTGGCGTTGCAGGTGGCGTCCGCCGCCGCGACGGTGCTGGCGTCGCCGGGTTCGGGGGGACGCAAGACGGCCGTGGTCGGCCGTGACCCGAGAGCCAGCGGTGAAATGCTCGAGGCGGCGGTCGTCGCGGGCCTGACGTCTGCCGGCGTCGACGTTCTGAACGTCGGGGTGCTGCCGACACCCGCGGTGGCCTACCTGACCGCGGAGCTGGACGCAGCTCTCGGTGTCATGATCTCCGCCTCGCACAATCCCATGCCCGACAACGGCATCAAGATCTTCGCGGCCGGCGGGCACAAACTCGACGACGAGGTGGAAGACCGCATCGAGGCCGTCGCCGCCGGAACCACGACACGGCGGGCGCCGACCGGCGCGGGGATCGGACGTGTTCGCACGGTGCCCGACGCCGCGGAACGGTATCTGCAGCACCTGGCCACCGCGCTCCCGAACAGCCTCGACGGGCTGACCGTGGTGGTGGACTGTGCGCACGGCGCGGCATCGGGCGTCGCTCCCGCCGCCTACCGGGCCGCCGGCGCCACCGTCGTCGCGATCAACGCCGAACCCGACGGACTCAACATCAACGAGAACTGCGGGTCGACGCACCTCGAGAGCCTGCAGAAGGCAGTCGTGCAGCACGGTGCCGATCTGGGGCTCGCGCACGACGGCGATGCGGATCGATGCCTCGCCGTCGACGCCGCCGGTTCCCTCATCGACGGTGACGCCATCATGACCGTCCTCGCTCTGGGCATGCGCGATGCCGGTGAACTGGTGGACAACACCCTCGTCGCGACAGTCATGAGCAATCTCGGTTTGCACATCGCGATGCGCGAGGCCGGGATCTCACTGGTCACCACTGCTGTCGGTGATCGCTACGTCCTCGAAGGGCTCCGGTCCGGCGGCTTCAGCCTGGGCGGCGAACAGTCCGGACACGTCGTGTTCCCCGCTTTCGGCACCACCGGCGACGGAGTGCTGACGGGACTGCGGCTGATGGGCCGGATGGCGGAGACCGGACAGCCGATCGCGGACCTGGCGGCGGCGATGACGACACTCCCGCAGGTTCTGGTCAACGTGAGGGTCGCCGACAAGCGCGCCGTCGCCGCGTCTCCGGTCGTGCTGGACGCGGTCCTGGCAGCCGAGCGCAGCCTGGGCGACAACGGCAGGGTACTGCTGCGACCGTCGGGCACCGAACAACTCGTACGCGTGATGGTCGAGGCTTCGGACATCGAAGTGGCCAGGAAGCTCGCCGACGAACTGGCGGGCACTGTCGCCTCCGTGTGAGCGGACACAGCGCACCGATCGGCCGGGGGAACCGATCGGTGCGCTGTCGCGTCTAATGCAGTAGGTCGCGAAGAGAGGGTGGGGCAATGAGCGATGGGCTCGAGGTGGACGTCGCGGTGGTGACGGGCGCGGGCGCGAGACTGCTGCGGTCGGCGGAGGTCCTGAGACAGCAGGCCGCCGAGACCGCCCGGCTGGAATTCGGTGGGGCGCACGCGGGCCGCGACTACGCCGCGAAAGGTGACGCGGTGCATGACGCCCTCGGCATCGTCGGGGTCGCGCTCGGCCAGTGGGCCGCGGACGCGGAATCGTTCGGCCACGCGTTCCGGGCCGCCGCGGCGCGCTACTCGGGAACGGACGCGAACGTCACCGCCGACGTGAACGGGGTGCAGTGGTGACCACGGATCCGAGAACGCTGATCGACGACCCGAACCTGAGCCGCGAATACAAGGAGCAACTCCTCCAGGCCTGGGCCGCCTCCCGCGAGGAGGACGAGGCGTCGTGGCAGCCGTACTTCGACGAGTACGGGCTCGACAAGCGTGACCGGACTCCGTCCGCAGACCAGCGCTACGCCGCATTGTTGGAGCACGGCAGCGACGCCCAGACCGCGAACGCATCCCGGAACGCGCTGGGGGAGCACCTGCGCCCGAATTGTCTCAACGTTCCCGACGACATGCTCGATCTCGGCGCGCGGGGCCTCGAATTCTTCGAGTTGTTCCTCCCCGCGGCGAAAAAACTGGGATACGAGTCTCGCGAACTCACCGACTACTACGCGATGTTCGACGCCGAGCGGGGGATGCGATTGAACGTGCTCGCCCGCGACGTCGACACCCTCGGACGCAGTCTCGACACGGCCCGCACCGAACTCGACGAGAACGAGAGATGCGTCGCCGCAGTGCGAACCGGGTGGTGCGGAGTCGCCGCCGCGGCGGCGATCGACGCCGTCGACCGACAGAACATCCAGGCGGACGCCACCATTGGTCGGCTCCACGGACTCGCCGAAGTGCTGTTCGAGGCGAACCTCACGCTGAGCGCCGCGGTGACGAACAAGGCGTACAAGGTGGTGTCTCTGCACCAGCCGACGGTCGCGGGGTACAGCGCGGAACAGATCGACGTTCTCGCCCAGATCTACGCCGACGGCAAGGACGGCGACAACTCCGCCGCGAAGGACTGCATGGAAGACGCGTCCTACTGGTTCCCCGAACTCGCCGACGACGACTACCGGCACGTCAACGGCCTGTACAAGGACGGGGGCGCAGGTGCGCTCCGCCGACTCGACCGGGACGACGTGGTGCGGCGGGCCGCCGGAATCACCAAGGACTGGCTCGACGCGAACTTCCGCCACGTGTACGAGGAGAAGCAGCAGGAGTTCACCGCTGCGTGTGCGGACTGCGCCGAAGCGGTGCACGCCGCCTACGACGCCGTCATCGCCGAGGCGCGGTCGATCGAGGTGCAGCCCGGTTTTCGTCCCGAGGACACTCCCGATCCGGCACCCGCGCCGAGGGGGCCCGAGGTGCCACACGCCGACACCGTCCCCGCCGCTGCGGCGGCGCCCGCGCCTGCACCTGCAGCGCCGACGGCGCCCGCCGCGGCCCCTGCAACGGGCGGACCGGCGTACGTCCCGCCTCGATCCGGTGGTGGGGACGCGGCCACCAGTCCGATGGCCGCGGCGCCACCGACAACCGGACCTCCGATGGCCGCGGCCCCACCGACAACCGGACCGCCGGTGGTCGCGGCGCCACCGACGACTACTGCCCCGGGCCTCGGGAGCATTCCCGGCCCGGGTGACCTGGTGCGTCCGGGTCTCGCAGGAGGTCTGGCGGATCTCGGTTCGATCCTTCGCCCGTTGATCGAGGACACCGTCTCGGCCCTCACCCACAGGGACGACGAGGAACGGAACACCGAGGACCTCGGCGACGACCACGCCGATACGCGGGAGGACGATGGCGAGCCGGCCGACGGCATCCCACACGACACGAGCCTCGAACTGAACCTCGACGGACAGTCGTGGACGCTCGCCGTCGATGCCGACGGTCAGGGGATTCATCTCGAGATGAGCGACGGACAGGGCGGGACGGCCAGGTTCGGAGTCGAGATCGGCCCCAACGGTCTGCCGCAGATCACAGCGGAAACCGCTGCCGGGGACGGAGACTCCGGCGACGCCGGCTGCGCACCCGCCGCGCCGACCCCGGAATCGCAGGTCAGCGCTGGTGCCGAGGACGCCCCGGACGCGACAGCCGAGGAAGAGCCGACGCCCGGTGGGGCTGCCTCGGACAACGTCCCGGCCCACGAGAACACACCGGCCCTTGCGCCGGCCGGAGACGCCGCAGCCGTCCCACAACCACAGATGGTGTCAGTGCAGCAGGAGCCGGCTCCCGAGACACCCGTCGAGGTCCCGCCGCTACAGGAGCCGCGGTCCGCACCCGAACTGGCGACAGGTCCCGTGGCCGGATTCGACAGCGGCGCCGAGTTGGCCGAGGCCGGGCCGCTGTGAGCCACCGAGCCGCACGGTTGCGTGCACAACGGGCACAGATGCGAGCCGACCTGGAAATGTTCCGGGAGCGGATCGACGAACGCAAAGCCAGAGACGAGGAAGCCGCGGCGAACCGGTCCGGCCGCGGCCGGACCGAATCTGCAGCGGCACCGCCTGCGGCTGCGCAACCGAGAACACTCGACGACGACGAGTTCTATCGGCCGCGCAGCTGGCTGGTGTGACCGGAGACGTCAGATATGCGGGAGCACGCCCTCGAAGCCGGCGTCGGTGTGCTCCTCGTGCGGATCGACGAGCGTGGTGTGGGGAAGTTCGGCATCCTCCTTCGCGAACGCCTCATACTTCTTGTCCTCGGTGAGGTGATACAGCAGGAAGCCGGTGAGCAGCGCGCGCGTGATCTGCTGGGTCTTCCGCTCGGAACCGCCGATGCCGAGTGCACCCAGGAGGCGGCGTCCTTCGGTGAGCCCCGACTCCTTCGCCCCGTTGACGGCGCGCAGGACGTGTTCCCCGCCCCATGCCTCGGCCAGCGCCTTGGCGTTGCTGTTCATGGTGTCGATGTCGGCACCGGCCACGATCAGACCCGGCGCTGTGATCTTGGACGCATACTTCTCGGCCTTCGGTGCGGTCGGCGCCGGGAACAGGGCGGCGACCGCCGACACGTCCCGCTGCGCGGCGGCCAGCACTGCCACACCCGCACCCATCCCGTGTCCTGCGAACGCGACGCGGTCGGGCTGCACGCTGATCTGGCCGGGACCGAGTCGCACGCCCACACAGATGTCGAGGGTGGCCCGGAGGTCGGTGGCGAGGCCCAGGTGAGAGGGCACGGGACCCCGCTCGCTGTTGGGGGCTGCCACGACGATTCCCCACGAAGCCAGATGCTCGAGCGTCTTCCGGTAGTGGTCGGCACCTGCCATCCAGCTGTGCGCGAACGCGACGGCGGGCAGGTTGAAGCCTGATTCGGGCGTGTATACGACGCCCGGCTGTCCGGCGAGTGCGAGGTCACCCCGCAGCACGCGGTGCGGTCCTCGCTTGGATAGTTCACGGGCCAGGGTCTTCGGTTTCGGCGCCACGGGGAGAACGTTATCCGATTCGCGGGCCGGCGAGAGAGCCGATGCGGCACACACTCCGACTTCGCCGCGTCGCCCGGTCCAAGTACCCTGATGAACCATGTGCGGAATCGTGGGATACGTCGGCCACCGGCAGGCTCTGACTGTTGTGGTGGAGGCCTTGCGGCGAATGGAATACCGCGGATACGACTCTGCCGGCATCGCCGTGCTCGACGGAGACGGCGGCATGGCGGTCGAGCGGAAGGCGGGTCGTCTCGCGAATCTCGAGGCCGAACTCGACGAGGTCGGGGCCGAGCACTTCACCGGGAGCACCGGGATCGGTCACACACGGTGGGCCACGCACGGCAGGCCGACCGACCGCAACGCGCACCCGCATCGTGACGCGGGCAACACGGTTGCCGTCGTGCACAACGGCATCATCGAGAACTTCGCCCCGCTGCGGGCCGAACTCGAGCACGACGGAGTCGACTTCGCCAGCGACACCGACACCGAGGTCGCGGTGCACCTGGTCGCCCGCGCCTACGCCTCGGGCGAGACGGCCGGTGACTTCGTCGCGAGCGCGCTGAGCGTGCTGCGCAGGCTCGAGGGCGCGTTCACGCTCGTCTTCACGCACTCGGACCACCCGGACACCATCGTCGCGGCGCGCCGCTCGACGCCCCTCGTCATCGGTGTCGGCGAGGGAGAGACGTTCCTCGGGTCCGATGTCGCGGCGTTCATCGAGCACACCCGTGACGCGGTCGAGCTGGGGCAGGACCAGGTCGTGGTGATCACCGCGGACGGGTACTCGATTCTGAACTTCGACGGATCCGAGGCGCAGGGCCGCCCGTTCCGCATCGACTGGGATCTCGCCGCCGCCGAGAAGGGCGGCCACGACTACTTCATGCTCAAGGAGATCGAGGAGCAGCCGGCCGCCGTCGCGGACACCCTGCTCGGTCACTTCCAGGACGGGAAGATCGTTCTCGACGAGCAGCGACTGTCGGATCAGGAGCTGCGCGACGTCGACAAGGTCTTCGTCGTCGCCTGCGGCAGCGCCTACCACTCGGGGCTGCTCGCGAAGTACGCCATCGAGCACTGGACCCGCCTGCCCGTGGAGGTCGAGCTCGCCAGCGAATTCCGCTACCGCGACCCGGTTCTCGACCGGTCGACGCTGGTCGTGGCCATCTCGCAGTCCGGTGAGACGGCCGACACCCTCGAGGCCGTGCGCCACGCCAAGGACCAGAAGGCGCGGGTCCTGGCGGTGTGCAACACGAACGGCGCCCAGATTCCGCGCGAGGCCGACGCCGTCCTCTACACCCGGGCAGGTCCGGAGATCGGTGTCGCGTCGACCAAGGCGTTCCTCGCGCAGGTCACGGCGAACTATCTGGTCGGCCTGGCCCTCGCCCAGGCCCGCGGCACCAAGTACCCGGACGAGGTCGCACGCGAGTATGCCGACCTCGAGGCGATGCCCAACCTGGTGAGCCGGGTGCTCGAGACGGTCGAGCCGGTGCGGGCGCTGGCGCGGGAGCTGGCGTCGTCGTCGACGGTGCTGTTCCTGGGCCGCCACGTGGGCTACCCCGTGGCGCTCGAGGGTGCGCTCAAGCTCAAGGAGCTGGCGTACATGCACGCCGAGGGCTTCGCGGCCGGCGAGCTCAAGCACGGGCCGATCGCGCTGATCGAGGACGGGCTGCCGGTGATCATCGTGATGCCGTCCCCGAAGGGGCGCGCGGTGCTGCACTCGAAGCTGCTGAGCAACATCCGGGAGATCCAGGCCCGCGGGGCGCGGACCGTCGTGATCGCGGAGGAGGGCGACGAGGCCGTGCGCCCGTTCGCCGACCACCTGATCGAGATCCCGGCGGCACCGACGCTGCTGCAGCCGCTGCTGTCGACGGTGCCGTTGCAGGTGTTCGCGGCGGAGGTCGCGCAGACACGGGGCTACGACGTCGACAAGCCGCGTAACCTCGCCAAGTCCGTCACCGTCGAATAGCGGCGACCGTAGGGGCGTGGCAGGGCCGCGCCCCTACGGGGTGACCACGACGGTGCCCGTCATCTCGGGGTGCAGCGAACACGTGTATTCGTAGGTCCCCGGTTCGGTGAACGTGTACGTAAAGGTGCCGGTCTGCATCAACCGGCTCCGCAGCACACTCTTCGCGGCGCCGACACCCACCACGTCGTGGGTGACACCCCGGTCGTCGAAATTCCAGGTGACGGTGTCTCCTGCCGTGACGGTGAGTGTCGCCGGCGCATACGCCATGTTCGCGACCTGCACGACGGGTCCGGTCGGCGCCTCGGGCGCCGCGCTGTCCGGCGAACCGCATCCGGACACGACGCCCGCCATCGAAATGCTTGCGGCGAGAGCCACTCCGGCGATCCACGAGCTTCCACGTCCACGCATGACGTCGAGCGTAGTCTGACCCGGTACCGACCCTTCTCGACGAGGAGTTCCCATGCGGGGCTACTACACCGCTGACGAGGTTCGAGCCGCGGAGGCGCCGTTGCTGGCGTCTCTTCCCGACGGCGCGCTGATGCGACGCGCAGCGCATGGGCTCGCCACGGTGGTGGCGGCGGAGCTGCGGGCGCGGACCGGGGGCGTCGCCGGTCGAACGATCACGGTGCTGGTGGGGTCCGGGGACAACGGCGGGGACGCGCTGTGGGCGGCGTCGATGCTGCGCAAGCGCGGTGCCGCGGCCACCGCGGTGCTGCTGAAACCGGAGAAGGCGCACGCGGCCGGGCTGGCGGCGTTCACCGCGGCCGGCGGCCGGGTGGCCGCCCCGTCGGACGAGCTGGGCCTGCCCGATCTGGTGATCGACGGAATCGTCGGAATCTCCGGCAGGGGGCCGCTGCGACCCGATGCTGCGGCGCTGGTCGACCGGATCGAGGCTGCTCCGATCGTGTCGGCGGACCTGCCGAGCGGTGTGGACCCGGACACGGGAGCGGTCGACGGCCCCGCCGTGAGCGCCGCCGTCACCGTCGCATTCGGCGCCCTCAAACCGGTCCACGCGCTCGGTGCGGCGCACTGCGGCCGGGTCGAGCTCGTGGACATCGGACTGTCGCTCGGCGCTGCCGGGATCACTGCCCTCGACGCCGCCGACGTGGGTGCCGCGTGGCCGGTGCCGGGGGCCGGCGACGACAAGTACTCGCAGGGCGTGGTGGGGGTGGTCGCGGGCAGCGACGGCTACCCGGGCGCCGGTGTGCTGTGCACGGGCGCCGCGGTCACGGCCACGTCGGGGCTCGTCCGCTACGCCGGGCCGTGCACGAACGAAGTGCTCGCGCACTCGCCGGAGGTGATCGCGACCGCCGATCTCGCGATGGCGGGACGCGTCCAGTCGTGGGTGGTCGGGCCGGGCATGGGAACCGACGACGCCGCCCGTCGCACGCTGCGGACGGTGCTCGAGTCCGACGTGCCCGTGCTCGTCGACGCGGACGGTCTGACCCTGCTCGCCGAGGACCCGGACCTGGTGCGTTCGCGGACCGCAGCGACACTGCTGACCCCGCACGCCGGGGAGTTCGCCCGGCTGACGGGGACGGATCCGGGTCCGGACCGGGTGGCGTCGGCACGCGCTCTCGCGGCCGACTGGAATGTTCACCTGCTGCTCAAGGGGCGTGCCACCGTGATCGCGGAACCCGGGGGCCGGATCTTCGTCAACGAGGCGGGCGGATCGTGGTCCGCCACCGCGGGTGCGGGGGACGTGCTCGCCGGGATCATCGGCTCGCTCATGGCGGCGGGCATCACCCCGGCGCGGGCCGCCGCGGTGGGTGCGCGAGCTCACTCGCTGGCCGCGAACCTGGCTGCCCGTGGCGGTGGCGCGGACCTCTCCGCAGGGCGCGGAACAGCACCGATCTCCGCCGCGACGCTGCTCGCACACCTCAGGGAGTCGATCAGAGTCCTCCGTGCGGGGGTGTCACCCGGAGAAATGCCGGCCTCCTCGTGAATGGCAGGATCGAACATATGACGCTTGCTGAAGCAGTACCGGCCGACGACCACGGACACAGCGAACCCGCAGCGCCCGCACAGGCCGCGCCGGCACCGCAGGCCGAGGCCGTGGTCGATCTGGACGCGATTGCCCACAACGTCCGCATCCTGCGCGACAGTGCCCGGGACGCGGCGATGATGGCCGTCGTGAAGGCGGACGGCTACAACCACGGCGCGGTGCCCGTGGCACGCGCAGCGCTGGCCGCCGGAGCGTCGGAACTGGGCGTGACGACGGTGGCGGAGGCGCTGACTCTGCGCCGCGCGGGCATCGACGCACCCGTCCTCGCGTGGCTGCACACCGTCGACGCCGATTTCGCCCCCGCGATCGCGGCCGGTGTCGAACTCGGCGTGTCCTCGCCCCGCCACCTCGCCGCGGTGGTCGCTGCCGCCCGGAGCGTCGGCACCCCGGCGATCGTCACGATCAAGGTCGACACCGGACTGAACCGCAACGGGGTGGCACCCGACGAGCTGGCGCAGGTCCTCGTCGATCTGGCGCGCGCACAGGCCGAGGGCTCGGTGCGGCTGCGCGGCATCTTCTCGCATCTCGCCCACGCCGACGAGCCGCACCACGCCTGGATCGATTCCCAGCGCGACCGACTGGTCAGCGCGATCGCGGATGCCAAGCGTCAGGGACTGGTCCCCGAAGTGGTGCACCTGTCCAATTCCGCGGCCACCCTGACCCGTCCCGACCTGCGGTTTGACATGGTTCGCCCGGGAATCGCGATATATGGGTTGTCGCCTGTACCCGAACTCGGTCAGTTCGGGTTGCGCCCGGCGATGACACTGCGATCGAGGGTGGCTCTGGTGAAGAAGGTGGCGGCAGGTGAAGGCGTGTCCTACGGGCACCAGTGGGTGGCCCCACGGGATACGACGGTGGCGCTGCTGCCGTTCGGGTACGCCGACGGGCTCCCGCGCTCGCTCAGTGGCCGTTTCGAGGTCCAGCTGGGCGCGGAACGACGGCCGGGGATCGGGCGGGTGTGCATGGACCAGGTGGTCGTGGATCTCGGGCCGGACGGCGGGGGAGTCCGGGAGGGGGACACCGCGGTGTTCTTCGGCAACGGAGACCTCGGCGAGCCCATCGCGCAGGCGTGGGCCGACGAACTCGACACCATCCACTACGAGGTGGTGACGGGGGTACGCGGACGCACGGTGCGCAGTTACGTCGGCGGAACGGGTACGTAGGACATGGGTGTGTCGAAGCGTCTGGGGCTCGTCGGCGGCGTGCTGAGCGCGCTGGCGCTCGGTTCGGTCGCCGGGGCCAACGCGCTGCGCAGCGCGACCCGGCCGGGCCGCGAGATCTATCGTGACGAGGACTTCACGCTGATGTCGCGGGACCGGCGCAGCGTCGTGGTCACCGAGGACGGCGTCGCGCTCGCGGTCCGCGAGGTCGGTCCCGAGGACGCGCCCGTGACGGCGGTGTTCGTGCACGGCTACTGCCTGGACATGACGTCGTGGCATTTCCAGCGCCGCCAGCTCGCCGAGCGGTGGGGCGACGACGTGCGGATGGTGTTCTACGACCAACGCGGGCACGGTGATTCGGGTGTGCCGTCCACGGCGAGCTGCACCATCGCTCAGCTGGGCGCCGATCTCGCGACCGTGATCGCAGCGAAGGCCCCCACCGGACCGGTTGTGCTCGTGGGGCATTCGATGGGCGGGATGACGGTGCTCGCCTTCGCCGGGCAGCGACCCGAACTGTTGGCGTCGCGGGTGGTCGGTGTGGGCCTGGTTGCCACGGCCGCTGCGGGTCTCAGCGAGACCGGATTGACGCGGAACCTGCAGAACCCGGTCATCGACGGCTTCCGGCTGGCCGTCCGGACGTCGCCCGAACTCGTCCAGCACGCGCGCGGCGCGGCCCGCGTGCTGATCACCCCGATCCTGCGGGCAGCGTCGTACGGCACGGATGTGAGCCCGCGGCTGCACAGGTTCTCCGACTCCATGCTGGACCGGACGTCGGTGGTCACCGTCGTGAACTTTCTGCGCACACTCGAATTGCACGACGAGTCCGCCTCACTCGAGGCGATCGAGCACATCCCGTCCGTCGTGGTGTGCGGCGACAGCGACATGATCATCCCGTTCGGCAGTTCCCGGAAACTGGCGGCGGACCTTCCGGAGTCCGAACTGGTGCGGGTGCGCGGTGCCGGCCATCTGGTGCAGCTCGAGTTCCCGTCCGTGGTATCGGACGCCGTCGACCGGGTGCTGCATCGTGGCCTGGCGACGTACGAATCGCGTGAGCAGTCCGATGTCGGCTGAAGAGGGAGTGTTGCCCGTGAGCGGGACCGTGGTGTTGCCGACGGCGGAGGACACCGAGCAGTTCGGGCGGGACCTCGCCCGGGGACTCGTCGCCGGTGATCTCGTGGTCCTCGACGGACCCCTCGGTGCGGGGAAGACCGCACTGACGAAGGGAATCGGAGCCGGGCTCGGCGTGCAGGGGCGAGTGACTTCGCCCACATTCGTGATCGCGCGGGAGCACCGGGCGGGCACGCGACCTGACGGGGGCGCGCCGGTCGGAATGGTGCACGTGGACGCGTACCGACTGGGCGGAAGCGGCCCGCACGCGCTGGACGAACTCGACGCGCTCGACCTCGACACCGACCTGGCTGCAGCGGTTGTCGTCGTCGAATGGGGCGCGGGCATTGCCGAGCAGCTGGCCGATCGTCACCTGCGGGTACGCCTGCGCCGCGAACCGGAGACGGACGTCCGCACCGCCCACTGGGAGTGGATTTCCTGACGGGTCGGGTGTCGGGAGCGGTTCTGACGTGCGAGTACCCTCAGTTACCGTGCTTGTTCTCGCCATCGACACGTCCACGCCTGCCGTGACCGCCGGAGTCGTCCGGGTTTCGGCCGATTCCGCATCGGTGGAGGCGGTGGACACCCTCGCGGTGCGCGTGACGGTCAACCCGCGCGCCCACGCGGAAGTGCTCACCCCGCACATCCTCGAGTGCCTCACCGAGTCGGGTCACGTCGCCGCGGACCTCGACGCGGTGGTGGTCGGCGCCGGACCGGGGCCGTTCACGGGACTGCGCGTGGGGATGGCCACCGCCGCCGCGTTCGCCGACGCCCTCGGTATTCCGGCCCACGGCGTGTGCAGCCTCGACGCCATCGCCGCACAGGTGGACGGTGACCGGAATCTGCTGGTCGTCACGGACGCACGCCGACGTGAGGTGTACTGGGCGCGCTACTCGGCAGGGGTGCGGGTGGAAGGCCCCGCCGTGGTGAAGCCGCGCGAGCTCGAGCCGATGCCGTCCGAGGTGGTGGCGGGATCGCCGTCACACGTCGACTTCTTCGATCTGCCGGTCGAACCCGTGGAAACACCGTCGCCCGCAGGGCTGGTCACGGTGGCCGCGGATGCCCTGTTCAGCGGTGCGGCACCGGCGGCGCTCGTACCGCTCTACCTGCGGCGCCCGGACGCGGTCGAACTGGCGGACCGGAAGAAATGACATTCCGCATCGAACCGATGGCGGCCACGGATGCCGACCGGTGCGCGGAGCTCGAAACACTCCTCTTCGCCGGTGACGGGCCCTGGAGCGCCGGCGCATTCAGGGCGGAACTCGCCGCACCGCACGTGCACTACACCGTGGCGCGGGACGACACCGGCCACGTCGTCGGGTACGCCGGAATCGCTCTGCTGGGCAACGGTTCGCATCCCGAATCCGAGATACACACGATCGGAACGGACCCGGCGTGTCAGCGCCGGGGGATCGGCGGGGCCCTCCTCGACGAACTCCTGCGCGTCGCCGACGCGCGGGGTGGCCCGGTGTTTCTCGAAGTGCGCACCGACAACGACGCGGCGATCGCCCTGTACAGACGTGAAGGATTCGAGATCGTGGGAACCCGTAAGAAGTACTACCAACCGAGCGGTGCGGACGCCTTCACGATGCGTCGCCCCGGATCGGGTGAGGAGCCGGTGCAATGATCGTCATGGGGATCGAAAGCTCTTGTGACGAGACCGGAGTCGGCATCGTCCGGTGGAACGGTGACGGGACGTGCGAACTTCTCGCGGACGAGGTCGCATCCAGCGTCGAAGAGCATGCCCGGTACGGCGGGGTGGTGCCGGAGGTCGCGTCCCGCGCGCACCTCGAGGCGATCGTCCCGACGATGCGGCGGGCCCTCGCCGCGGCCGGCATCGCCAAGCCGGACGCTCTCGCCGTCACCATCGGACCCGGTCTGGCCGGCGCCCTGCTCGTCGGTGTCGCGGCCGCGAAAGCCTATGCGGCGGCGTGGGACATCCCGTTCTTCGCGGTGAACCACCTCGGCGGCCACGTCTCGGTCGACACCCTCGAACACGGACCGATGCCACCGTGCGTGGCGCTGCTCGTGTCCGGTGGGCACACCCACCTCCTGCACGTCGAGGATCTCGCGAAGCCCATCGTCGAACTCGGCACCACCGTGGACGACGCGGCCGGCGAAGCCTTCGACAAGGTGGCCCGCCTCCTCGGCCTCGGATTCCCCGGTGGCCCGGCCCTCGACGCCGCGGCGCAGGTCGGCGACCGAGACGCCATTCCCTTCCCGCGCGGGATGACCGGGCCACGGGACGCCCGGCACGACTTCTCGTTCTCCGGGCTGAAGACGGCTGTCGCACGGTACGTGGAGTCCAAGGAGCGGGCAGGGGAGGCTTGTTCGGTGCCGGATATCGCCGCGAGTTTCCAGGAAGCCGTGGCGGACGTGCTGACGATGAAAGCGGTGCGCGCGGCCCGCGACGTCGGCGTGGACACACTCGTTCTCGGGGGCGGCGCCACGGCCAACTCGCGCATCCGCGCACTCGCCGAGGAACGCTGCGCCGAAGCCGGACTTACCCTGCGGGTGCCGAAACCGCGCCTGTGCACCGACAACGGGGTGATGATCGCCTCGCTCGGCGCGCATCTGATCGCCGGCGGCGCCGCGCCGTCCCTGCTGACCGTGGCCAGCGACCCCGGACTGTCGGTGGCGACCAGTCAGGTGTTCAGCTGACCGGAATCGTGACGGTCTGCGTGGCCGGGGGAGTGAGCGTCTCGCCGGGCTGAGCACCACTCGGTTGCGCCGCATCGGGACTCGGAGCAACCGTGCCCGGGGCCGGGATCATCGGGAAGAGCCCTTCGGGCGCCGCGGGGGCAGTGGATTCCGCGGGCGCGGCGGGCGTCTCGGTGGGCGGCGGTGCTACTTCCGGTACGTCGGGTGCGGGCGTACCCGGGCGCGGTTCGTTCGGCGTGGATTCTCCCGGAACCTGCGGCCACAGCGGCGGAATCGCGGGCCATTCGATGTGCGGCCACGACGGCTGCGACGGGTTCGTTCCGGGCAGCGTCGGATGCGGGGGAGCCGTGGGTGTCGGCACCGGGGTGGTGGTGCGCGGCGTCGTGGTCTCGCTCGTCGAATCGGGCGTCTGCTCGGGGGACCGGTCCGTCTGCGGTTCGGAGGTGGGCGGGGCAACCTGATTCGGGTAGTACGCCGACGTCGGCGTCGGATCGTACGACGGAATCCGCGTCGCGGGCGGTTCGTCCGACGTCGTGGTCGTGACCTGCTCGGTGGTCTGGAACATGTCCGTCCCCGCGGGGGAGACGTTGGGGTCGGGTGCGGGCGCGAGTTCCTTCACGCCGTAGCCGAGAACGAGCCCTCCGACCACGAGGGCGCCGACGAGTGCCCCCGACACCTTGGCGGCCGAACCGGGACGGGTCGACTCGGTGGCCGGGTAGTCGCGGATGGCGGAGGAGACGGCGAGCAACGCCGCACCTTTCGCGGTCGCCGTGTCGGGTTCGCGCACAGCGATGACCCGTGCGGTGAACGCGTCGGCGACGGCGGCGATGATCGCGGGTATGTTCGCGCCGCCACCGACCAGGGCCAGGGCGTCCGGTCGACGCGGGGAGTCGGCGACGGTGGCACGGATGAACTCCACCGCGACCCGGACGGTCGGTGCGGCGATCTCGTCGAACCTGGTGCGGCTGATCTCGATCGGGCGGATGCCGTGCAGGTCGATGTCGACGTGCGCATTCGGCTCCGAGGACAACTGCTCCTTGGCGACGCGGCACCGCGCCGAGAGCAGGTCGCGGTCCAGGTGCCGCAGGGGATGCGGGGTGGCGAGGCTGCCGACGACGTGGTGGAAGACGAGGTCGTCGATTCCGGTGCCGCTCACGTGGGTCGTGCGGTCGGCGTGCAGGACGGTGCCGTCGACCTGGTCGACGACGGCGACGGACAGTCCGGACTCGCCGAAGTCGACGATCGCGACCGTGGCATGCTGGGCGACCTCACCGGTGTGCCGAAGATAGGTGAGGGTGGCGGCGGTCTCGGGCACGAGATGCACGCGGTGCCGCTGCCTGCTGACGGCGCTGCGGATCGAATGCGCCTGCTCCGCCGTCCGGTACGCGACAGCGAACGCGTCGGGTGTGGTGGGGTCGGCAGGAACCTGGGTGGTCATCAGCGAGATGGAGGAACGGACCAGGTCGCCGAGGTCGGTGTGCGCCTGATCGGCGGACAGGTAACGGAACTCGACGTTCTGCGTACCGTTGGAGGCGGTGGTGACGAGGGCGGAACCCACACCGGCCGCACCGGTCGACATCCCCAAGGACATACCCATCTCACACACCCCCTCACGTTTTCGACGCGTGACCTGCTGTCTCTGTCGGAACGCCCTGTTCAGCGGGGAATCCCTGCCCGTTGAATCGGCGACTGTTATCTGAACGTTACAGAAAACAAACGGATTTCGCTCCCGACTTCCGGCCCCGGGAGACGAGGATGGCGCTCGATATCCGGTCTCACCTGCACAGTTGTCCAAAGGAATCTGATGCGACGCGCCAGCGATTTTCGCAACCTCACGAGACGTGAGCGCCGACGGCTTCTGCTGCGTGCAGTTCTGCGCCCGCTGGTCACCGTCTTCCTGTGCACGGTGGTCTACTTCGCCCTGCCGTGGACGTCGCTCGGGGAAGTGTCCGCCCTGTTCTTCCTGGCGGGCGGCTTGCTCGTGGTCGCGCTCGTCGCGGCCTGGCAGATCTGGCGGATCGTCAAGTCCGACGTACCGGCGCTCCAGGCGATCGAGGCGCTGGCCCTGATCCTGCCGCTCTACCTGCTCGGGTTCTCGGCAGGATATTGCTTGATGTCCGAAAGTGATCCGGGTTACTTCACCGAGCCCCTCACGCGGATGGGTGCGTTGTACTTCTCGCTCACCGTCTTCTCGACCGTCGGGTTCGGCGACATCGCCGCGACGACCGATCCGTCGCGAGCCGTCGTGAGTGTGCAGATCATCGGAAATCTGATCCTTCTCGGCGTCGGCATCCGCGCGGTCGTCGCGGCCGTCGACTGGGCCCGCAGGCGCCGGGTCTAGCGACCCGACGCCAGTACCAGTTCGACGTTCCGGTCGGGTGTCCCGCCGAGCAGGTCGGGGTCCGCGTGAATGTCGTTGAACGACAACTCCCGGTACAGCGACGCCAACCCGAGCGGTGAGAGATCGGTGTGGTCGACGGAGTAGGGGCTGTCGGCCTCGAACAGCGTCGTGAGCAGCGACACGGTTCCGTCGACGTTGTCGACCACCTCGATGATCCGCCCGTGCTGGGGGAAGTCGATGTGCGAGGCCGTGTTGATCTCCCAGAACGACTGCTCCGGAGTCGATCCGGGCCACGGTGTGATCCGGTTCTCGTGGGTGTGCCCGTTGACCCAGGCGAGGACGTTCGGGAATCGGTGCAGCAGATCCACCAGTCGCGAACCCCGGATCCGGGGTTCGGCCGGGGCGGAGGGGTCGGGGACGACGTTGTCCATGCTGCCGCTGGTGTGGTGACTGAACAGGACGAACCAGGTGTCGTTGCGTACCTGGGACACCGGGTTGCCCGCCGTGTCGAAGTACCGGCTGCTGCCGGCCACCAGTGTGTCCTCGATCCACCGGAACTGCGCAGCACCGAGCGAGCCGTCGACGAACCCCGCGCGGTTGGTGGAATCCATGCTGATGCCGACCACGCCGGGTGCGATCTCGAACGAGTAGTAGCCGATCCCGGTCTCGCCGGCATCAGGTGCGAAGCCGTGACCGACCGGTCCGGGGCCGGTGTTGGCCGGGTCCAGGTGTGCGGCGATGAACTGGCGGGGAGTGAACGGCGCGCGTGCGGGGTCGGGTGTGACGACCCGCGCGGGGGTCGTGATCGCGGACAGGGCGGCGGGAATGGCGCCGGGATCGAACCTGGTGGCGATGTCGACCGTCTTCGCCTCTTCCGGCGATCCCGGGACCTCGAACTTCAGCGAACCGGTGTACATGGCTTCGAGCGGTGGGATGCCGCTCGGGACGGTGCCCTGCACCGAGTCGTCGTGATTGCCGAAGACGCAATACCAGGGGGTGCGGAGGCCGGGGCTCGTGACGGGAGAGATCGCCGCGCCGAGCAGGCCGGGTATCTCGGGGAACCCGGCCTTCTTGTACATGTCCTGGATGGACGACTCCGGGTTCCAGTACAGATCGGCGCCCGAGTTCTGCACGCCTTCGTAGCGGTCGGGTGCGCCCGTGTTGGGGACGATGGTGCCGCCGTTGAGCGCGGTGAGGAACCAGCCGAGTTCGGCGAATTCCTTGTTGTCGGTGTTGTCGCCGGTGCTCACGACCGCGTCGAACGGGCGCTGGGTATGCGGGCCGGATGCGAGCGCGTTGACCCGTGCGACGAGGGCGACGAGACCCTGGGCGGTGAGTGTCTCGTGCGGGCGGAACGCGGACCCCGTGAAGGGGTGCACGTATTCGAAACGCATCGGGGACTGGGCGTCGACCAGGTGGACGTCCGTGAGCTGGACGAGGGAGGCGAGGGCGGTGCGCCGGTCCTCGCGCCCGCTGCGGGCCTCGGCGAGTTCCGTGCGAACGATGGTCGGCCACCCCGGTCCCGCGCCGAGCCTGCGGTATCCGGAGTCGCCGAGGGGGACGGCCACCGCTTCGAGGGTGGTGCCGGCCCCGGACGTGGGAAGCGGCGCCGCGCCCGCGTACTGCAACCCCCACGGGCGTGCTTCGAATCCCACTGCCCCGATCGCCCCGAGTCCGGCAAATGTCAGGAATTTACGCCGAGTGATGTCAGACACCAGAGGAACCTTAGGTGACGACCCGTGAGACAAGCCGATATTCGGCTCGGCGCGGTCTACCACCCCCTTCTCCTTGAGCGTTGGCACTCTCACGTATAGAGTGCCAAGTGGCGCCGATCGAGCTCCGGCACCCGCGACGACGGGGCTGTGTGAAGTGCCGTAAACGGAACACTCAAACAGGAGTCCGGAGAAGTCTCCGGATCCGCATACCCCAAAGTGGAGGGCTCATCGTGGCGAGCGTCAACATCAAGCCGCTCGAGGACAAGATCCTCGTCCAGGCCAACGAGGCTGAGACGACGACTGCCTCCGGCCTGGTCATTCCCGACACGGCCAAGGAGAAGCCCCAGGAGGGCACCGTCGTCGCAGTCGGCGAAGGCCGCGTCAACGAGCAGGGCAACCGCATCCCGGTCGACGTCAAGGAGGGTGACACGGTCATCTACTCCAAGTACGGCGGAACCGAGATCAAGTACGCCGGCCAGGAGTACCTGATCCTGTCGGCACGCGACGTGCTGGCTGTCGTCTCCAAGTAAGCCATACGTGATCCGCCCCGGAGTCCCCACAGGATCCCGGGGCGGAGTGCGTTCACGCGCGTAACCCTGAGATCCAGGAGAAGACAGAACACATGTCCAAGCAGATTGAGTTCAACGAGGTCGCACGCCGGTCTCTCGAGCGTGGAGTCGACAAGCTTGCCGACGCGGTCAAGGTGACCTTGGGTCCGCGTGGCCGCCACGTAGTGCTGGCGAAGGCCTTCGGCGGCCCGACCGTCACCAACGACGGTGTCAGCATCGCCCGGGAAATCGAGCTCGAGGACCCGTTCGAGAACCTCGGCGCGCAGCTCGTCAAGAGCGTCGCCACCAAGACCAACGACGTCGCCGGCGACGGCACCACCACCGCCACCGTGCTGGCTCAGGCCATCGTGCGGGGCGGTTTGAAGAACATCGCCGCGGGTGCGAACCCGATGGCACTCGGCATCGGCATCAACGCCGCGGCCGACAAGGTCGTCGAGGCACTGCTCGCCGCCGCGAAGCCGGTCGAGGGCAAGACGTCCATCGCCCAGGTCGCGACCGTGTCCTCGCGTGACGAGGAGATCGGCGAAATGGTCGGCGAGGCGCTCACCCGCGTCGGCACCGACGGCGTCGTGACGGTCGAGGAATCCTCGACCCTGGCGACCGAGCTCGTGATCACCGAGGGCGTCCAGTTCGACAAGGGCTACCTGTCGCCGTACTTCGTCACGGACCTCGATGCACAGAAGGCCGTGTACGAGGACGCGCTCGTGTTGCTGTACCGCGAGAAGATCACGTCCCTGCCCGACTTCCTGCCGCTGCTGGAGAAGGTTGCCGAGAGCGGCAAGCCCCTCCTCATCATCGCGGAGGACGTCGAGGGCGAGGTTCTCTCGACGCTCGTGGTCAACTCCATCCGGAAGACCATCAAGGCCGTCGCCGTCAAGGCGCCGTTCTTCGGTGACCGCCGGAAGGCGTTCCTCGACGACCTCGCCGTCGTCACCGGTGGCACGGTCATCAACTCCGACGTCGGCCTCACGCTGAAGGACGCCGGGCTGGACCTGCTCGGCAGCGCACGCCGCGTCGTGGTCAGCAAGGACGAGACCACGATCGTCGACGGCGCCGGAACCGACGACGACATCAAGGGTCGCGTCGCGCAGCTGCGCCGCGAAATCGAGAACACCGACTCCGACTGGGATCGCGAGAAGCTCGAAGAGCGTCTGGCGAAGCTGGCCGGTGGCGTCGCCGTCATCAAGGTCGGCGCGGCCACGGAGACGGACCTCAAGGAGCGCAAGTTCCGCGTCGAGGACGCCGTCAACGCCGCGAAGGCTGCTGTCGCCGAGGGCATCGTCCCCGGTGGCGGTTCCGCTCTCGTCCAGGCGAGCACCGAGCTGGCCGACAACCTCGGTCTGACCGGTGACGAGGCCACGGGCGTCAAGGTCGTGCGCGAAGCACTGCAGGCGCCGCTGTTCTGGATCGCCAGCAATGCCGGTCTCGACGGTTCCGTCGTCACCAGCAAGGTTGCCGAGCAGCCCAAGGGCCACGGTTTCAACGCCGCGACCCTGACCTACGGCGACCTGCTCGCCGACGGTGTCGTCGACCCCGTGAAGGTCACCCGCTCCGCGGTCGTCAATGCGGCCTCGGTCGCGCGGATGATCCTCACCACGGAGAGCGCCGTGGTCGAGAAGCCTGCGGAAGAGGACGAGCAGCAGACCGGTCACGGGCACAGCCACTAGGCTCTGGCGTCGCGACCGATCGGGCTCCGATCGTTCGAGCGAAGACACCCCCGTGCGGATCACCGCGCGGGGGTGTCTTCTGCCTGCAGGCGCCGGATCAGCTCAGTTGCAGCACCGCGAACGGTTCCGACGTCGGCTGGGGAGATCCTCCGGGCGGTTCGACGGTGACGGCCAGCTTCGACATCGACCCCACGTCGTCGAGGACGACCGTCGTGGTCGGCTGCATCTCTCCGGGAGAGATGGTTCCCGCGGGCACGGGCGCGTCCCCGGATGCGGGCATCAACCACAGCTGGTACACGGTGTCGGCGCTGGGCGGGGCGACACCGTCCAGCACGAACACCACGGCGTCCTGCGACTTCGAGTAGTTGGCGGTCGCGGACCCGCCGGCGGCAATCGCACTCGTCGACGAGTGCACGTCGGAGGCGTCGAGAACCTGCTCCGCCACAGTCGGCGACGGACCTTCCGTGAGCTGCCGGACGATCACCGTCCCGCCGGCGAGCACCCCGACTGCCGCGGCAGCGGCGACGGCGATCTGCCAGCGACGCCGGCGGGAGCGGCGTTCGGTCAGCGACGTCGGCCCGGCGGCGGAGTGCCGGACTTCGTCGAGGACTCGAGTCCGCACCCGGGGCGGGGGTTCTACGGCTCCCACCGCGCTCACCACCGCGAAAGCTTCCCGGATCCGCCGGACCTCGTCGGTGAAGGTGGAGCGGGTGTCCTCGTCGGCGGTGGCGAGATCGGTGTCGAGTTCGCGGCGCTCCCTGTCGTCGAGCGCATCGAGTGCGTACGGGTACGCCATGCCCACGAGTTCGTCGTTCATGTCACAGACCTCCCAGGCACCCGCGAAGACGCGTCAATCCGTCACGGATGCGCGTCTTCACCGTGGACAGGGCGACCCCCAGCTGGGAGGCGACCTCTCGGTAGGTGCGGCCGTCGTAGTACGCCATCGCGACGGACTCACGTTGTGTGTCCGTGAGCGAGTCGAGGCAGGCGAGCACCGATTGATGCTCGAGCCGGCGGGTCACCTCCTCGGTGACGTGGTCGAACGGCCCTGCGATGTTGGTGGTCTCGTAGAGCGCCTCGCGGTCGGTGCCGGCCTGCTCGGACCGCACGCGGTCGACCGCACGGCGGTGCGCGAGCGTCATCAGCCAGGACAGGACGGAACCGCGGGCCGGATCGAAGTTGGACGCGGTGCGCCACGCCTGGAGGAAGACTTCCTGCGTCGTCTCCTCCGCGTACCCGGGATCCCGCAGGACCCGCAGGACCATGCCGTGGACCCGGGCGCTCGTCCGGTCGTAGAGTTCGGCGAAAGCGTCGGCGTCCCCGTTCGCGACGCGGGCCATGGTCTCATACAGTTCCGCGGATTCGGTGGTCCGGGCCCCGTGTGCCCCGGCTGCGTCCGCCGAACACACGTCTTCTGCTGGAGTGTTGCCCTCGGGGTTCGTCACCGGCACTCGTCTCGGTTCATCGAGAACCACGGTAGCGTGCACATCCACTCATCTCCTCCAGCCGGTAGGCATTCGGAGACCGCGTCGCGGTGGATGGGTGGGAGGGTGCCGATGTGACGAGAGGAACCCCCGTGCGGCGACGAGGGTTCCCCGATGAGTGTGGTCGAGCGGTCAGACTGCTATCCGGCCGCGTCTGTGCCGGGCGTGCATCTCGCGTTCCGTCTCGGACATTCCGCCCCAGATCCCGTACGGTTCGGACACGCTCAGGGCGTGATTGCGGCACTGGGCGAGGACCGGGCAGCGTCTGCACATTTCCTTGGCCCGGGTCTCTCGCTGCGCACGAGCTCGGCCACGCTCTCCGTCGGGATGGAAGAACATCGAGGAGTCGACCCCGCGGCACAGTCCGTGCATCTGCCAATCCCAGATATCGGCGTTCGGGCCGGGCAGGTGGTTGGGTGCAGGCATGTGGACTCCTTAGCTGCAAGCTCGCCTCGGGCGACGAGCGGACCGTGGGCTCGTAGGTACGTTCAAGCCACTGAATCATTCACGTCGCTAACCGTAGAGTCGGTTGTGAAATCGCGTCAATAGTTGTTCACAGTGGCGATTTACATATCCCACGAACTGAAAGTTAACCTGGAAAATATTTACTTTCCCGCGGTTCCGTGATTCCGTTTCGGGTTGAAAGACCCCGGGGCGCGGGTAACGATGTCCGGGTGCCCCAGCCCGCGGAGCCAGAAACCCAGCCCTCTTCCGGATCCCCGGACGAGGGACCCACGATCTCGGTATCGGCCCTGGCCAGAAAGCTCGGGGTGGCTCCGTCGACGCTCCGCACCTGGGACCGCAGATACGGCATCGGGCCCTCCGTTCACGTGCAGGGAAGTCACCGGCGGTACACGCCGCGCGACGTCGCCCGGCTCGAATGCATGCAACATGCGCTGGACGGTGGTGCAAACTCCGCGGAGGCCGCGAGATATGCGATTAACGCAATGGCTACGTATTCGTCAGAAAGCGACCGCCGACCGGGTGTGAAAAATCTGGGTGACAACTCGGTGAACGGGATGAAAACAGACCCGTCGAACCTTTTGTCACCTTTTTCCGGCCTCGGTGGCGCCGAGGCATCCGTCCGGAATTTATCGGGTGCGCTGCTGGCGCGAGACGTCGTGACCATCCGGCGGATCATCGTGCGGGCCGTCGCGGAGCGGGGATTCAGCTCCATGTGGACGACCCTGGTCGTTCCGGTGCTCGAATGGGCGGACGAGGGCAGGAATTCGGACGCCGCCGCTGCGAGTGTCCGCGTCTTCGCCGAATGCGTCGCAGGGATTCTGTCCACGATGACGCTGGACGCGCCGATCGGTGGCGGTGGCCGTGTCCTGCTCGTGCACGTGCCTGCGGACTCGAAGGACACGGTTCCCGCCGATCCGTACGGCCTCGAATTCCGGGCACTGGGCGCCGCCCTGGCCACTGCCTCGGTGGACACGCGGATGGCGCTGCCACTGTGCCGGTCGGCGCTCCTCGCCTCCGTGACCAACGCCGAGCCGGACGTGATCGTCCTGTGGTTGCCCGCCGCCGGATGCGCCCTCCCGTCTCTCCTGCGGGCGATCCGCCGGCGGCGCACCGGGCTGACGATGCTCGCGGGCGGCCCCGGATGCCGGACGCAGTCACTTCCACGGTCGATAGCGGTGCTGGGCACGCTGGACGAGGCGGTGGACGCCGTCACCGCGGTCACCTGACCGCAGAGCGGCCGGACGATGCAATGATCTCGGCGTGCCCGACTCCACTCTCCGGTCCGACCCCACGAATTCGTTGATCCGCGCGGCGTTCGGCGCCGATCCGGGCGCGTGCCCGCTATCGGCGTCCGACGTTCCCGTCGAGCGCTGGATGCGAGCGGTGGCGTGGGGCGCCCGGGGGCACTACGCCCGATCCCGCGCAGAGCTGGACGCACTGACGCGCGGCGAGGTGGCCGAACCCGCGGTCGCCTCACTCGCGTGGAGCACGCAGGCGTCGTTGCTGAGGCAGCTCGGCTGGCACGGTGTGGCGTCCGGGTTCGACGGCCGGGCTCTCGCCGTCGTCGGGACGGGTCCCGGCGACGGCGACGACGTCCTCGTTCACGAAGCGCGGTGTGACGCGATGACGGGGCTGGCGGCCGACGCGTTGGGGTGCGGCCGGCTGGCACTGGGCCGGCGGCTGCTCGACAGGTGCTCCGAATACCTCGACGAGCGTGCTCCCGGCGAACTGTGGCGACAGCGCGTCCGCAGGCACTGGGTGAGCGCCGAGTTGTTTCTCGCGGGCGGAGACTTCGCCTCGGCGCGCCGCCACGCCGAGACCGCAGCGGAAATTTCGGAGGCTGCCGGATCTGTGCGGCACCACGTCAAATCGGATCTGCTGCGGAGCGCGTCGATGACAGGGGAGCCCGATTCGGGTCCGGCGGCACGGCTTGCCGCGGATGTGCTCGACCGGTGCGATCGGTACGGCTTGATACCTCTGAAGTGGGCAGCTGCGATGTTGCTGAGTGGTGTGACATCCGACTCACGTGCGGAGGCCGTGCGTGTGGAGTGCGAAGCCGTCATCAGGGCGCGAGGTGGGCGCTTCCGAATCTGACTCCGCTGCTCGGCCCCGTACGGGCGGGTTGCGCGCGAATCGCTGCGAATCCGGGCGAATACCGTTCGGTCCGCACCGTTACTCTTGGAGTGTTCCGCTGAGAGCGGGAGCACACCCATCGGGGGAGGTGCCACTGTAACGCCAGGATATTCAGCAACGATGACTAATACGAGCGAGGAGTTGGACTCCGCCGTCGCCGCTGCAACGCAGGGTGACCGGGCCGCTTTAGCTCTGGTCCTGGAAAACATTCGGCCCTTGGTTGTGCGTTACTGCAGAGCCAGGGTCGGTGCTGCGGAGAGGGGACAACTCTCCGCGGATGACGTGGCACAGGAAGTGTGCCTCGCCGTGATGACGGCCTTACCTCGCTACGAGGATCAAGGCCGCCCGTTCATGGCATTCGTCTACGGGATCGCCGCGCACAAGGTCGCCGACGCGCATCGGAACTCCGCCCGTAACAAGTCGGAGCCCGTCGCCGAAGTACCGGATGTCGTAGCCAACGATGACGGACCCGAACAGAGGGCGCTGGACTCGGAAGCGAGCAGGCAGATGAACGAACTGCTGAGCACGCTGCCGGAAAAGCACCGGGAGATCTTGATCCTCCGCCTCGTGGTCGGTATGTCAGCCGAGGAGACGGCCGCGGCCGTGGGTAGTACCGCGGGAGCTGTCCGCGTGGCTCAACACCGAGCCATCGCGAAACTGAAAAAAGAAGTGACGAGGGCAGGTGAGAGGTTTGGCTAGGGGCATCAAGCGCAACGGCAATCCCGATGCCGATCTCCCAGGAGACGACGCACCGGTGGACGTCGCGGCAGTGCGCCGCGACGACGCTTTGATCGACGCGATCGCCGGTGGCGGTCCTGTCGCGACGGATTCGCCGGAGCAGTACGAGCTCGCGCTTCTGCTGACCAATTGGCGCGCCGACATCGTGGCGACGCCGATGCCGACCGGGCCGCTGCTCGACGACGTGATCGCGGCGATCGACGCCTCGGACGCCCGTTCCGCACGCAGCGCTGCCCGCGGCAAGCTCCGCTTGTTGCGACCCATCGCCGGCGCTGCCGCCGCGATCGCGGTCGTCATGGGTGGCGCCACCATCTTCTCGTACAACGCCGCACCCGGCGATCCGCTGTGGAGCGTCAAGTCGGTCGTATTCAGCCAGCAGGCCGATTCGACCGTCGCGCAGATCGACACCACGTCGCAGCTGCAGGAGGCCGAGCGGCTGATCGCCGCGGGCGACGCGGAGGCGGCGAAGAACCTGCTCGAGGGCGCCGCAGGCCGTTCCGGCGGGGTGCTCGACGCCGACCTGCGCAACGAACTCGACGTGTGGCGTGCGAAGCTCGCCGCGGAGGTCGAGAAGATCGCTCCCACCACGCCGCCCGCGGCGACGACGCCGGGAACCACCACCACCGACGCGCCGACACAGACCACCGAGTTGCCGGCCACGGTGCCGGGGACACCCGGTTCCACGACCGCGCCGGGAGTCGAGCAGTTGCCGGGAACCCTGCCCACGGATCTGCAGATTCCGGGACTGCCGCCCATTCCGCTGCCGCAGCTGCCCACGCTGCCGCCTCCGCCCGAGACGTTGCCGTCCACGAGCCCGGATCCCACGATCATGTTGGTTCCGACGCTGCCCTCGGACATTCCGGCGACGGAGCCATCCACCCAGCAGCCGCCGCAGGAGCCTTCGACGGTGCCACTACCCACCACCACGACCCCGGTCCCGGTGCCGCCGCCCACCAGCTAGCGGTTCGGCGGCCCTTCCGCACAGACCACTGTGGCCCGACACTTCGCGTGTCGGGCCACAGTGGTCTGTATCGGGTTGTGCCGGATCAGGCGTCGAAACCGTCGCCGTGCAGAGCGTCGTTCATCGAGGCGTCCGCGTAGCCGCGGCAGTAATCCCAGGTGACGTATGCCTCGGGTGTCGGGTCGTAGGCGGGCTCGTGCGGGCGCACGGTGCCGTCGACCAGAAGCTGGAGGAGATTGGCACGGAGCATGTCCCAATCGTGGTAGTGATCTTGCTGGCAGTCTTCGCAGCAGACGACGAGACCGCGGATCCCGCGATGCGCCAGCAGCGCCTCGTACACGGCGAGGTCGGCCAGATCTTCCTCCACGGCGAGACGCTCGTGGGGGTCGAGTGGCTGGCCCGGTTCGATCGCGTCGAGAGCTGCGGACGGGTCGGCGGGGTCGCCGGCGAAGGGGTCCGGGGGCAGACCTGGAGGCAGTTGATCGCGCACAGCACCACGGTACGCAGGTCAGCCCGGTCTGCGCCAGCCGTTCGGCGTACGCCCAGCGTGGGTGGGCTCCGTGGTGATCGCGTCGAGCCGATATCATGGTTTGTGGAGCTGGGAATATCGATCGTCGCTCCGGCCTTTTTCTTGTATCCGTGTTCCCGAAAGTTTCCACCAGATCGAAGATCTGAATGTCCACAGACGGCGCCACCGGCGCCGCACCTATGTTCCATGGAGGGCCCGAACCGCATGACAAGTTCAGCAGGGCATGTACACACCGGCGGTGACGACCCGAACAAGGTCGCGATGCTGGGTCTCACGTACGACGACGTCCTGCTCTTGCCGGCGGCGTCGAATGTCATCCCCGGCCAGGTCGACACGTCCAGCCAGCTGACCAGGGACATCCGGCTGCGAGTGCCGCTCGTCAGCTCCGCGATGGACACCGTCACCGAGGCGCGGATGGCCATCGCCATGGCCCGCGCCGGCGGGATGGGCGTCCTGCATCGCAACCTGTCGGTCGAGGCGCAGGCCGGGCAGGTGGAGACGGTCAAGCGGTCCGAGGCGGGAATGGTCACCGACCCGGTCACCTGCAAGCCGTCGGACACCCTCGCCGAGGTCGACGCCAAGTGCGCCCGCTTCCGGATCTCCGGACTTCCGGTGACCGACGAGGCGGGGCAGCTCGTCGGCATCATCACCAACCGCGACATGCGCTTCGAGGTCGATCAGAACCGCGCCGTGTCCGAGGTCATGACGAAGGCCCCGCTGATCACCGCCCAGGAGGGTGTGACCGCGGAGGTGGCGCTGGGCCTGCTCCGCCGCCACAAGATCGAGAAGCTGCCGATCGTGGACGGTCAGGGCAAGCTCACGGGCCTCATCACGGTCAAGGACTTCGTGAAGACCGAGCAGCACCCGGACGCCACCAAGGACCGCGACGGCCGGCTCCTCGTCGGCGCCGCCGTGGGTGTGGGCGACGAGGCGTGGAGCCGCGCAATGGCCCTCACCGACGCCGGGGTGGACGTGCTCGTCGTCGACAGCGCCCACGGTCACTCGGCCGGCGTGCTGGACATGATCTCGAAGCTCAAGGCAGAGGTCGACGAGCGTGTGCAGATCATCGGCGGCAACGTCGCCACCCGCAGTGGTGCGGCCGCTCTCATCGAAGCCGGTGTGGACGCGGTGAAGGTCGGTGTGGGCCCCGGCTCCATCTGCACCACCCGTGTCATCGCCGGTGTCGGCGCCCCGCAGATCACGGCGATCCTCGAGGCGGTCGCCGCGGCCAAGCCGCACGGTGTGCCGGTGATCGCCGACGGTGGACTGCAGTTCTCCGGCGACATCGCGAAGGCCCTGGCGGCAGGCGCGTCGACGGCCATGCTCGGTTCGCTGCTCGCAGGCACCGCGGAGTCGCCGGGCGAGCTGATCCTGGTCAACGGCAAGCAGTACAAGAGCTACCGCGGCATGGGTTCCCTCGGCGCGATGCAGAGCCGTGGCGCCGCGAAGTCGTATTCCAAGGACCGCTACTTCCAGGACGACGTGCTGTCCGAGGACAAGCTGGTTCCGGAGGGCATCGAGGGCCGGGTCGCGTTCCGCGGTCCGCTGTCCCAGGTCACCCATCAGCTCACGGGCGGTCTGCGGGCCGCCATGGGTTACACGGGAGCGTCGTCGATCGAGGAGCTGCAGAACGCGCAGTTCGTGCAGATCACGGCTGCGGGTCTGAAGGAGAGTCACCCGCACGACATCACGATGACGGTCGAAGCTCCCAACTACACCGCTCGCTAGCAACCAGTCACGATTCACGAGAAAGGGGCGCGCGTGCGCGACCTCGTTGAGATCGGCATGGGCCGAACAGCCCGACGAACCTATGAGCTGGACGACATCGACATCGTCCCCTCCCGCCGGACCCGCTCCTCCAAGGAGGTGTCGACGTCCTGGCAGCTCGACGCATACCGGTTCGACATTCCGGTGCTGGCGCATCCGACCGACGCGCTGGTCTCGCCGTCGTTTGCGATCGAACTCGGCAAGCGTGGTGGCCTCGGGGTCATCAACGGTGAGGGTCTGTGGGGCCGGCACGCGGACGTCGAGGCGAAGCTCGCCGAACTCGTCGCACTGGCCGAGTCGGACGTCGACGTCGAGGCGCCGATCAAGAAGCTGCAGGAACTGCACGCGGCGCCGTTGCAGCCGGGACTTCTGGCCGCTGCCGTGGCCCAGGTCCGCGATGCAGGTGTCACGACCGCGGTGCGGGTCAGCCCGCAGAACGCCCGGGCGCTGACCCCGCAGTTGCTGGAGGCGGGCATCGACCTGCTGGTCGTGCACGGCACGATCATCTCCGCCGAGCACGTCGCGCACGGCGACAGCGAGCCGCTGAACCTCAAGACGTTCATCTCCGAGCTCGACGTCCCCGTGGTGGCCGGTGGGGTGAGCGATCACCGCACCGCACTGCACCTGATGCGCACGGGCGCGGCCGGTGTGATCGTCGGATACGGCTCCACCGAGGGCGCCACGACCACCGGTGAGGTGCTGGGCATCGGTCTTCCGATGGCCACGGCGATCGCGGACGCCGCTGCTGCCCGCCGCGACTACCTCGACGAGACGGGTGGACGCTACGTCCACGTGATCGCGGACGGCGACATCACGTCCTCGGGCGACCTCGCCAAGGCGATTGCCTGTGGCGCGGACGCCGCAGTCCTGGGCGCACCGCTGGCCGTTGCCGCGGAAGCTCCCGGCGGCGGCTGGTACTGGCCGTCGGCCGCGGCGCACCCCTCGGTTCCGCGCGGCACGATGCTGCCGGTCTCGTTCGGTGACCGTCCGTCGCTCGACCGGGTCCTCACGGGTCCGTCCGATGACCCGTTCGGTTCGCTGAACTTCGTCGGCGGGCTGCGCCGGTCGATGGCGAAGTCGGGGTACTCGGATCTGAAGGAATTCCAGAAGGTGGGCCTGACGGTCCGCGCCTGAGGCGTCCGTCCGTCACTGCTTTCTCTCGTCGCCCGATGTCACATCGGTGCAGTTCAACTGCACTGGTGAGGCATCGGGCGACGTGCGTTTGCGGGTATCGCGACCGTTCCTGATACCTCTCGTTACAGTTAGGTGACCCTTGTGGCAGCTGTCACAGCCGCGGGGTGCATACTGGCGAGTAATAACTCAGGTGTCGTTGGAGGTCGAGTGATGAGCAAGCAGCGCGCAACGGAGTACGACGTCCTCATCGTCGGTTCCGGATTCGGTGGCAGTGTCACCGCGCTCCGATTGGTCGAGAAGGGCTACAAGGTCGGCATCCTCGAGGCGGGCCGTCGCTACGCCGACGCGGACTTCGCGAAGACCAGCTGGGATCTCAAGAAGTTCCTGTGGGCGCCCGCTCTCGGTTTCTTCGGCATCCAGCGCGTCCACCTGCTGCGCGACTGCCTCATCCTCGCCGGCGCCGGCGTCGGTGGCGGTTCGCTCAACTACGCGAACACGCTCTACAAGCCGCCTGCCTCCTTCTTCCAGGACAAGCAGTGGTCGCACATCACCGACTGGCACGACGAGCTCACGCCGTACTACGAGCAGGCCCGCAAGATGCTGGGCGTGGTCCAGAACCCGCACATGACCCCCGCCGACGAGATCATCAAGTCGGTCGCGGAGGACATGGGCGTGGGCGACACGTTCATCCAGACCCCGGTCGGTGTCTTCTTCGGTGAAGCGGGAAAGACCGTGCCCGACCCGTACTTCGGTGGCGTCGGCCCCGACCGCACCGGGTGCATCGAATGCGGCGAATGCATGACCGGATGCCGGCACGGCGCCAAGAACACCCTGCTCAAGAACTACCTGGGCCTCGCAGAGAAGGCCGGTGCCGAGATCATCCCGATGACGACGGTCACCGGTCTGCGCGAGGCATCCGACGGCACCTGGGACGTCTTCACCCGGCGCAGCGGGCCGCGCAAGAACCGGAACCGCAAGACGTACACGGCCGCGAACGTCGTCCTGGCCGCGGGCACGTGGGGCACTCAGCATCTGCTGTTCGACCAGAAGGAGACGGGCGCGCTGCCCAAGATCTCCGACCGCCTGGGGGTACTCACCCGCACCAATTCGGAGTCGATCCTCGGCGCCGCCAAGAACAAGGTGGACCCCGCGCTCGAGCTCACCAAGGGCGTCGCCATCACGTCGTCCTTCCACCCGACGTCCGACACCCACGTCGAGCCGGTGCGCTACGGCAAGGGGTCGAACTCGATGGCCCTGCTGCAGACGCTGCTGACCGACGGTGGCGGCAGGCGGTGGGTGACGTTCCTCAAGGAACTGGCGAAGGATCCGACGGCTCTGAAGGTCCTCACCCCGTACAAGTGGAGCGAGCGCACCATCATCGCCCTCGTGATGCAGAACCTCGACAACTCCATCACCACGTACACGAAGAAGGGCCTGTTCGGTCGGCGCAAGGTCACCAGCAAGCAGGGTCACGGCCAGCCGAACCCCAGCTGGATCCCGGCGGGCAACGAGGCGACCCGCCGGATCGCGGAGAAGATCGACGGCCGCGCGGGCGGCACCTGGGGAGATGTGTTCAACATCCCGCTCACCGCGCACTTCCTCGGCGGCTGCACGATCGCGTCGGAACCGTCGAAGGGCGTCATCGACCCCTACCACCGCGTGTGGGGTTACCCGACGCTGAGCGTGGTCGACGGTTCGGCCGTGTCCGCGAACCTGGGCGTCAACCCGTCGCTGACGATCTCGGCGCAGGCCGAGCGTGCGGCTTCGCTGTGGCCGAACAAGGGCGAGAAGGATCAGCGGCCGGCGCAGGGCGAGGGATACCGGCGCCTGAACCCGGTCGCCCCGGTCGCCCCGGTCGTCCCGGAGGGGGCGCCCGCCGCACTGGTGCTGCCGATCGTCGAGATCCGCAACAGCTCTGTGGTGCCCGACACGCAGAAGCACGGCGTTGCATAGGACCCGAGAGGGCCGGGTCATGGGGTCGCGCAGACCACAGAGCTGCGCCGATTAGACTGACCCGGTGGCAGATATCGAGCAACAGAGACCGGTCCTCGTCGTCGACTTCGGCGCGCAGTACGCGCAGCTGATCGCCCGACGGGTGCGTGAGGCCAAGGTCTATTCCGAGGTGGTTCCGCACACCGCGACCGTCGAGGAGATCGCGGCCAAGAATCCCCTCGCCGTGGTGCTGTCGGGCGGGCCGTCGAGCGTCTACGCAGACGGGGCGCCCCAGCTCGATCCGGCACTGTTCGATCTGGACATTCCGGTGTTCGGCATCTGCTACGGATTCCAGGCCATGGCCGGCGCGCTCGGCGGGACGGTGGCGCACACCGGCACCCGTGAGTACGGCCGGACCGACCTCAAGGTGCAGGGTGGTCTGCTGCACGAGGGACTTCCGTCCAGCCAGCCCGTGTGGATGAGTCACGGCGACGCGGTCACCGAGGCCCCGGCGGGCTTCGAGGTGACGGCCACCAGCGAGGGCGCACCCGTCGCCGCGTTCGAGGACCGGGCCCGCAAGCTCGCCGGTGTGCAGTACCACCCGGAGGTGCTGCACTCGCCGCACGGCCAGCAGGTGCTCAGCCGGTTCCTCCACGAGATCGCAGGCATTCCTCCCGCATGGACGGCCGCGAACATCGCCGACGCCCTCGTCGAGCAGGTCCGCGAGCAGGTCGGCGACGGCAAGGCGATCTGCGGACTTTCGGGCGGTGTCGACTCCGCTGTCGCGGCGGCGCTCGTGCAGCGCGCGATCGGCGACAACCTCACGTGTGTGTTCGTCGACCACGGTCTGATGCGTGCGGGGGAGCGTGCCCAGGTCGAACAGGATTTCGTTGCCGCCACCGGCGCCAAGCTGATCACGGTCGACGCCGCCGACACCTTCATCGGTGAGCTGGCCGGGGTGTCCGACCCGGAGACCAAGCGCAAGATCATCGGCCGCGAGTTCATCCGCAGCTTCGAGGGCGCGGTCAGTGACGTGCTGGGCGAGAACGCCGCGCACGGCGACACGGTCGAATTCCTCGTGCAGGGCACGCTGTACCCGGACGTCGTGGAATCCGGCGGCGGTACCGGCACGGCCAACATCAAGAGCCACCACAACGTCGGCGGACTGCCGGAAGACCTGCAGTTCACGCTCGTGGAACCACTCCGCCTGCTGTTCAAGGACGAGGTCCGGGCGGTGGGACGCGAGCTGGGTCTGCCCGAGGAAATCGTGGGACGCCAGCCGTTCCCCGGTCCCGGGCTCGGCATCCGCATCATCGGCGAGGTCACCCAGGAGCGGCTCGATATCCTGCGTCACGCGGATTCCATTGCGCGCGAAGAGCTGACGGCCGCCGGGCTCGACGGTCAGATCTGGCAGTGCCCGGTGGTGCTGCTCGCCGACGTCCGCAGCGTCGGCGTGCAGGGTGACGGACGCACCTACGGTCACCCGATCGTGCTCCGCCCGGTGTCCAGCGAGGACGCGATGACGGCGGACTGGACGCGACTGCCGTACGACGTTCTCGAGCGGATCTCCACCCGGATCACCAACGAGGTGCACGACGTCAACCGTGTCGTGCTGGACATCACGAGCAAGCCGCCGGGCACCATCGAGTGGGAGTGACGCACTGTGCGCGGTGAGCGAGTCCGACGACTCGCTCACCGCGCACATGCGCTTGCGCCCCTATCGCCGCCGGTTCGGGGCGAACACGAGCACCACGCCGACCAGCACCGCCACCACCACGAACAGCCAGCGGAACTCGACCTTCGCGAGCGGTTCCAGCGAGAACGGCCCCGCGAGCGCCCAGCCGCTCACCAGGAGTGCTGCCAATCCTGCGAGGAGCAGGAGCGGCGACGGGCGCTTCCGCGTCCCGGTCTGCTCGCTGTCCTGAGTGTCGTCGATGTCATCCACGGCGCACCTCCACACTTCCGAACTGGACATCTGCATTGAGGTTCAGAACGGGGCCGTCCGTGCCGTCGACGCCACCGTCGAGACCGTCCGGGAGGCACTGCGCGTCGCCGAACTGGGCGGTGCAGTGGTTCTCGACGTTCATGCCGGGCGGCAGGAGCACCACGACCTCACCGAACTGCCCGCTGACGTCGACCGTCTTGTCCTCGGTCAGAGTGACGTTCCGGAGGTCGAGCGTGAAGCTGCCGAAGCCACCGGAGTAGGCGGGCTCGATGGCGGCCGCTGTCGTCGGGTTCCAGGTCCGGTCGCCCATGTTCTCGCTGTTCAGGTCGAGGGACCCGACGATCGAGGCGAGGATCACGAAACCGATCAGGGGACCTGCGACGACGAGAAGGCCGTAGCCCTTGCGCAGGAATCCGCCGATCAGCAGCCCCACTCCGATGACGGCCAGCGCGACGGCGCCGATGCGACCGGGGTTCAACCAGTCGGATCCGGTGGCGACCGACAATGCCGTCGCCGCCGCGGCCGCCAGGATGGCCAACCCGATCACCATGGTGGTCAGACGGGAGTGGGTGCGCTCCGGTTGGACTGCGGGAGTGGTGGTCCTGGCCGGCTCGGGCAGGTCCCACGCGAACGGGGCTACACCGAGCGGATCCCACGCCGGCGGTCGCGGTTCGAGCGGCGCGAACGGGGCCGAGGGTGCGTCGACCTGCGGACCGGGGGCCGGGGACTTCTCGAACGACACCGGATCGGATTGGGCGGCAGCGGTTTCGGGATTCAGTGCCTCGGTGGGCGCGTCGGCCGTCTTGTCGTCCGAGGTGGGAGGTGTGCTCGGCGTGTAGGAGTCGGGAAGCTTCGTGTACGGACCGTACGCACCCGGACCGTACGCACCCGGACCGTACGCACCCGGACCGTACGCACCCGGACCGTACGCACCCGGACCGTAGGCACTCGGACCGTACGTGCCCGGGCCGAACGGGTTGGCGCCGAACTGACCCGGCGAGAAACTCGTCCCGGGATAACCGGTCCCGACACCCGGGGCAACGGCTCCGGCGGGCAACGGCGGAGGTATCGGCTGCCGCTGGTACAGCAACCACAGGCCGCCGAGCATCAGCGCCATGCTGATCAGCCCGGAGCCGCCGAGGCCGACACCGAACGGGCCGACGGTGGTCAGCGCGATGGCCAGTGCGACGAGAAGGACGATGGTCTTGGTGCCCGAGTCGGAGCTGTGACCGCGTCCCACCAGCGACTCCGCGGGTGAGGCCGGGTCGCCCGACTTCGTGAGGGCGAGCCAGCACGCCAGGTAGAGGAGCACACCGGCGCCACCGAAGATGGTGGACACGACGAAGGCGACTCGTATCAGTACGGGATCGACGCCGTAGCGGTAGCCGATTCCCGCACAGACACCGGCGACGTGACCACGGCCCGGCAACCGCACCGGTCGGGTCCGCCACAGATCCTGTATCTGCTCTTGGAAGCTCCCATTGCTCATATGACCATCGTTCCGGTCGGCGCGGCGGGCGTACATCGGGAACTACCCTGATCTTTCCGGTCGGGGTGGGCCGGAACGCGTGCCGAAGTCAGGGTTGGACCCTGATGCCGCGGCCCGGGGATCGTGCCAGTATCGAAGATGTGCACCCTGTGTCGAACACGTCCGCGGGCGGCGCCCAGTACGCGGGCGCCGTGACCGCGCCTGTCCCATCCGGCGGCATCCCCATGCCGCGGCTCGAACGCCGGACCGGTGGTCGCATCGTCGGCGGCGTCGCGGGTGGTATCGCCGATCAGCTGGGTGTCGACGTGATGAAGGTGCGGGTGGCGTTCGCCTGTCTCGCCGCGCTCGCCGGTGCGGGCATCGTCGCCTACGGACTGTTGTGGATCTTCACGGCCGCGGGTTCCGACACCGAGAAGCCCAGTGCGTCCGAGCGACGGAGAGCGTACGGACTGATCGCGATCGGCCTGGCCGGTGCGTCCGCGCTGTCGTGGTTGTTCAGTGGCCGCGTCGGTTCGGTGATCGCACCGATCATCGTGGTGGCGGTCGGCGCGGCCCTGGTGTGGCGCGAATTCGATTCGGAGGGCCCGCGCACCGTCATCGGGCTACCGCAGCGTCCCACCGTCCTCACCTGGGCGCGGGTCCTCGGCGGCGTGACGTTGATCGTGTCGGGTCTCGGTGTGGTGATCCTCGCGCAGGTCGATCTCGCTGCGCTGCGTTCGTCGTTGCTGGCGGTGGTGGTCACCCTGGTCGGCGCCGGGTTGCTGACCGTGCCCCTGTGGTTGCGACTGTGGCGCGCGCTGGGCGCGGAGCGTGCCGCCAGGATCCGCAATGACGAGCGTGAGGAGATCGCGTCACACCTGCACGACTCCGTCCTGCAGACCCTGGCGCTGATCCAGAAGCAGGCCGACCATCCGCAGGAGGTCGCGCGGCTGGCCCGGGGGCAGGAACGGGAACTGCGGAAGTGGCTGTTCGGTGGGGGAGACGCCGACCATTCGAGTCTCGCGGAGGCGTTGCGCATCATCGCGGGCGAGGTGGAGGACCACCACGGCGTCACGGTGCGGCCGGTGACGGTCGGCGATGTGGCGCTCGACGTCGACGACACGGGCGAGGGTCTGTCGAAGGAGAGTTTCACGGCGGTGCTGGGTGCGACGCGGGAGGCTCTGGTCAACGCGGCCAAGCATTCCGGGGAGACGGACATCAACCTGTTCGCCGAAGCGGAGCGCGAACAGGTCAGCGTGTTCGTCCGGGACCGCGGCGTCGGATTCGACGTCGACGAGGTGTCCCCGGACCGTCAGGGCCTCGCGAAGTCGATCCGTGGACGGATCGAGCGGCGAGGCGGGCACGTCGACGTGCGGTCCGCACCCGGCAAGGGCACCGAGGTGCGAATCCACATGCCGCGGAACGGCCGGACGTGGGCGGCAGCGGGCGCTTCCGAGGACTCGGATGCTGCCGGCGTCGAGGACGTGCCGTTCAGTCAGGGTGCGTGAGCACCACTTTCGCCGTGTCGGCGCACTGGTGCGCGGTGTCTGCTCGCATGCTGTCCCGGTGAGAGGGTAATGTTCGCCGGCGACACGACTGTGGGGGTCGTGTGGTCGCATCCTGCTGTGGCGGGGTGAGACGCGCGAGATGTCAAGGGGGGATTTCATGTTCGACCGTGAGGGTCTGCGCGTGCGCGAGCGCGAGTTGCAGAATCAGATCGATTCGATGCTGGCCACGCTCGACCGGCAGACGCAGGATCTGCATGCCGCTCAGCAGCAGGTGGCGCAGCTGCGGGTGAGTGGGGCGTCGGCCGACGGACTGGTGCAGGTGGTGGTGAACTCGGTGGGCGGCGTAGTGGACGTGCACCTCGCCCCCGACGCGTTCCGGCGGTCGACTCCCGAGTCGCTGGGGCGTGCGATGACCGAAGCCGCCCGGCGGGCGGGCGAGGCCGCGCACACCGAGTCGATGCGCATCATGGGATCGATCGTGTCCGCGACCGAGACCCTGCCGGATCTGCCGGACCTCGTTCCCGGTGCTCCGAGCCTGCGGGACTTCCTCCCGCGCCTCGAACCCGACGTCGGCGGCGTCCCGGCCGATCGGGAACCGGACCCGGATAATCCCGACGACCCGCGGTGGAATCGGCCGGTCCTGCGGGACGGATGGCAGTGAGCGCGCAACTGTGGGTGGACTCGGCGCATCTGCGCAGCGTCGCGCCCCGATTCGAGGCGCTCTCGCAGCGGATGGCAGAGGTCGCCGCCGCACTGCATTCGACCCTCGAGGCCGAGGGGGAGTGCTGGGGCGGCGACGAGACCGGGACGACGTTCGCGAGCGGGTATCTGGCGTCGGCAGACGTGGCCGGGCGGTCGCTGGGGTTCGCGGCCGGGGCGCTCGCCGCGCTCGGATCCAGGCTCAGGAGCACCGCCGACTCGTTCGACGACACCGACCGCGGCACCGCATCCAGCCTCGCCGGGCTGTTCTGATGGGCATCGAGGTTCCGGGCAGTGTCCGGTGGCTGGCGGAGAAGGTGGTCGGGGCGGACTGGCCCGACGCGGACGAAACGGCGATGGAGCGGCTCGGGCAGGGGTGGAAGGACGCCGGAGCCTCGCTCGACGACATCATCGAGGAGGCCGACGCCGCCATGCGGTCGGCGAGATCCGGGGTCAGTGGTGACGTCGACACCGCGATGGCGCAGCAATGGGCGCGGATCGGTGCGGACGGGGCGCTACGCGAGTTGTCGGGGTTGCTCCACGAACTCGGCGACACCCTCGACTGGTCGGCCGACGACGTCCGGGTCGCGAAACTGTCGATCATCGCGGCGCTGGTGGCGCTCGCGGCCGAACTCGTCGCGGTAGCCGCGGCCAGCGCGATGACGTTCGGTGCGGCGAGCCCGGCCGCATTCGCGGCGGAAGCGGCCACACAGGTCACCGTCCGAATGATCATCCGGCAGCTGATCACCTCGATCCTCACCCGCGCCGCCATGGGCGCTCTGAAGGGCGCGGCAGGGACGGCGGCCATGCAGGCGACGTTGGAAGCCGGCCTGCAGTGGTACGAGAAGGAACACGGGCGACGCGACAGCATGGACTGGGGCAACGTCGCCGAAGCGGGCGGCAAGGGTGCGGTTCAGGGAGGCGTGAAGGGGGCCGTCAACGGTGCGTTCGGGCTGAAGCTCACCGACCCTCGTTCCCAGTTCGGGGGCATGCTCGGCTCCTACGTGCAGGAGGACACCGTCGGCACACCGAGGTTCAGCGACGCCGTCGTCGACGAGATGCTGGACCGGACCGGACTCGATGACGACGTCCGGCGTGCCCGCGACGAGATCGACGGGCGTCTGCCGTGAACGGGGACAGCCATAGCTTCCGCCGGGAGACCGACATGACGGTTGAGACCGACATGACGGTGGATTCACGCCGGGGCGTACCGAGCAGGCACGGCGTGCACGGTGACCCCCGCTACCCCTCGCCCCGCAGGCTGCGGCGGGCGACCGCCTTCGCGATCGACTGGCTCCTCCATATCGGCGTTGCGATCGGGGTGTCGGCGGTGTGCGAGGCATTTCCGGAACTCACGCCGTGGTCTTTCGCTGCGGCAGTGTCCTCCTGGATTGCAGTGTCGTTCGTGCACCGAACCGTTCTTCAATCGGTGTTCCATACAACGGCGGGGAAAGCACTGTGTGGACTGTGCATCCTGAAGTCCGACGGATCGTGGCCAAGGTTCGGCTTCCTCACGAAATGGTGGGTGATCGGTGCATTCTCGACCGTTCTCGTCGCCTTTTCCGGCGCGGGTGGCGACAGTGACGAGGAGGACGACTGGTTTCCTCCGGTCGTTCGGCTCCGAGACGTCCGGCGCCTGCACGTCACCTAGAGTGGGGTGACACTACCCGTCCACGCGAGGAACAGCCGCAGTGACTTTGCCTGAAACACCCCCGTACCGTGTCTTTCTCGTCGATGATCATGCCGTTTTCCGTTCCGGTGTCCGCGCCGAGCTCGGCAGGGAACCGGACATGGAGGTGGTGGGCGAGGCGGGCGGTGTCGCGGAGGCGGTGTCCGGCATCAACGCCACGTCACCGCACGTCGTGCTGCTCGACGTCCATATGCCCGACGGCGGCGGTGTCGCGGTGCTGCGGGGTATCGAGTCGGGTCCGGTGTGCCTGGCGCTGAGCGTGTCCGACGCTGCCGAGGACGTGATCGCCGTGATCCGCGCGGGCGCCCGCGGGTACGTCACCAAGACGATCTCGGGCGCGGAACTGGCCGACGGCGTGCGCCGGGTCGCCGGCGGTGACGCCGTGTTCAGCCCGAGGCTCGCGGGATTCGTGCTGGACTCCTTCACCGGACGTTCCAATGCTCCTGAGCCGCAGCTGGATCCGGAGCTGGATTCGCTGACGCCGCGGGAGCTGGAAGTGCTGCGGCTGCTCGCACGCGGTTACACGTACCGGGAGATCGCCGAGGAACTGGTGATCTCGGTGAAGACGGTCGAAACGCACGCGTCGAACGTGCTGCGGAAGACACAGCAGTCCAACCGGAATGCGCTCACGAGGTGGGCGCACCGCCGGCGGATCGACTGACCTCCCGGGGTGTCAGGGCTGGGCGAGGAGGACGATCACGGCCACGAGCACGGCCAGGATCAGGATCGCGACCATGACACCCATGGCGATCGGCGCCCACGCCACCACCTGATCGCGGACAGTGGGGGCCGGCGAACCGGGAGCGGGTTTCGTCGGGCGCGGCGGCCACTGCAACCGGCCGAGCGGACGCGGCACGTTCTTGAGCGGTGTGCTCTGATGCACCGCGGGCAGACCGGCCTGGGTGGAACTCACCAGTTTGCTGCGCCGGCGTGAGTCGGGCAACGGCGTCGAGCGGTGTGCCCACGCCGGGATGGTGCCGTCTGCGGAATAGACGGGCGAGCCGACGAGGTGCGCGACGTTTCCGTCCCCGGCCATGGCCACCCGGGCCAGGGCGTCGCGGGCCTCGGCCATCGTCGGACGACGCGCCGGGTCGGGCTCGAGCAGGTGCAGCAGCGTGTCGGTGAGCGGCCCGGCCTTACTGGGACGGTAGATCTCGGCCTTCGCGACCCGGTGCAGGAGTGCGATGGAATCGGAGTCGATCCCGAACGGCGGCTGGCCCTCGACGACGGTGTACAGCGTGGAACCGAGCGAGAAGACGTCGCTCGCCTCGGTGGGGTCCTGACCGCGGGCGACCTCGGGGGAGAAGTACGCGGGTGTGCCGGTGATGACCCCGTTCGTGGTGTCGGCGGAGTCTCCCTTGGCGCGGGCGATGCCGAAGTCGCTGATCTTGACGGTGCCGAGTTCCCGGCCGCGGTCGGCGACGAGGATGTTGCCCGGCTTGATGTCCCGGTGCACGATCCCGGCGGCATGGGCGGCCGTGAGTGCGTCGGCCACCTGCGCGCCGATCTGGGCGACCTCGAGCGGGGGCAGTGTGTCGGCGATGTTCATCGCCTGGGCGAGGCTGCGGGACGGCAGGTACTCCATGACCAGCCAGGGCTCGCCTGCCTCGAGTGCGACGTCGTACATCGCGATGGAATGGCGGTGGGCGAGTTTGGCGGCGTTGCGACCTTCCCGCATGGTGCGTTCGCGGACACGGCGGGCCTCGTCGGGGTCGAGTCCGGCCGTCGTGGTGACCTGTTTGATGGCGACGTCGCGGTGCAGCAGGGTGTCCCGGGCGAGCCAGACCGCGCCCATTCCACCGCCGCCCAGTTTGGACCGCAGGCGGTATCTTCCGGCCACCAGGTATTCGGGTCCGATGCCCCTTTCGCTCTGCTCCTGCTCCATCACGCGTTCAGGTTAGAGGATTGTGCGGACACGAGATGTGCGACGGTCCTGACCTGGCCATTCGGGGTCCACTTGACGGGCCACCACCGACCGGCTTTACTTGAAATGAGTTCGAAAATACGTTCGAACAAAGCGTCTGTTCGAGCCGCGTCTTCCCCGTGGTTGCCGACCGCTGTTGGTGCCGAGTGTCAGGGGTGTCGAGTTGGCTGAAGTGGCCGGCGAGCCGGGGTTTCCGGTGCCGGGGTCTCCCGAGTTGTCCGGGCTGTCCCGGCAGGAGCGTCTGGACTACCTCCGACGACGGATGGCCGCTGTTCCCGCGCGCGGTGAATCGGTGGCGAGCCGCGCCCCGGTGGAGAGTGCGTTCCCCACGACGGGTACTTCCGCAGCACCCGATTCCCATGCTGCCGGGGTACTCCCGGTTCCGGCTGCGCTGGCGGAACTCCTTCCCCGAGGCGGGCTGGTGCGCGGTTCGGTGGTGTCGGTATCGGGTGCCACGTCGCTGCTGCTGGGGTTGGTCGCGTCCGTGACCGCGGGCGGCGGACACGTCGCGGTGATCGGGCATCCCCGGCTCGGGGTGCTGGCAGCGGTCGAGATGGGGGCGCAGCTGGAACGGCTGGCCCTGATCCCCGACCCGGGCGCTGATCCGGTGGAGATCGCCGCGGTGCTGCTGGACGGAATGGATCTGGTGGTGCTCGGACTGGGAGGGGCGTCGGTGGCGCCGTCCCGGGCGCGTGCGGTGGTGGCCCGGGCCCGGAGCAAGGGGTCGACCCTGGTCGTCACGGACGGGCACTGGGACGGCGCGGAGATGCGGCTGGAAGCCCGGGTGCACGGTTACGCCGGACTGGGCAACGGATCTCAGGACCGGGGATGCGGGCGGTTGCGTTCTCTCAGCCTGGCGGTGTGCGCCCGGGGGCGGTCGTTCCAGCCGCGCACCACCCGGCTGGACGTGCGGTCGGCGCAGGGCCGGGTGGAATGGGTGAGCACTCCGGAACCGGTGGCGTCCCTCGAGGCCGCCCCCTTCCCGGAGCCGGTGGAGGTGGTGGGTCTGTGAGCCGGGTGCTGGCGTTGTGGTGCCCCGACTGGCCCGCGATCGCGGCGGCCGCCTCCGCGGACCTCCCGCCGACGCATCCGGTGGCGGTGACGTCGGGCAATCGGGTGATCGCCTGCTCGGCGCCGGCCCGCGCGGACGGGGTGCGCAGAGGGCTGCGCCGCCGCGAGTCCCAGGCCCGGTGCCCCCGGTTGCACGTGGTGGCAGCCGATCCCGACCGCGACGCGCGGCTGTTCGAGCCGGTCGCCTCGGCCATCGACGCGGTGGCGCCCGGTGTCGAGGTGCTGCGACCCGGGCTCGTGGTGCTGTCCGCACGGGGCGTCGCCCGGTATTTCGGTTCGGAGGAAGCCGCCGCGGAACGGTTGGTGGACCAGGTGTCGGCGGTGGGGGTGGAGTGCCAGGTCGGTATCGCCGATCAGCTGTCCACGGCCGTGATCGCCGCGCGCAGAGCAACTCTCGTGCCACCGGGTGAGGGGGCCGCCTTCCTGGCGCCGCTCCCGATGCGGGAACTGGCCGCCGAGCCGAGCCTCGCGGCACCCCACCGCGGTGAGCTGGTCGATCTGCTGCACCGGCTCGGGTTGCGCACGATCGGCAGTTTCGCCGCGCTGTCGGCGGGCGATGTGGCTTCGCGGTTCGGAACCGATGCGGTGCTGGCGCATCGGGCCGCGCGGGGTGAGCCGGAGCGTCCCCCGTCGGGGCGGTCGCTGCCTCCCGACCTGGAGGTCGAGGAACGGTGCGATCCCGTCATCGAACGGGTCGACGCCGCTGCCTTCGCGGGGCGTGCGCTGGCGGAGAAGCTTCATCGCACACTGTCGGACGCCGCGGTGGCCTGCACCCGGCTGGCGATCTCGGCGAGCACCGGCAACGGTGAGCAACTGTCCCGGATCTGGAGATGTGCGGAACCGTTGACGCCGGAGGCGACGGCGGACCGGGTGCGGTGGCAGCTGGACGGGTGGTTGACCGGGCGCAGCGAGAAGCGGCCCACCGCCGGTATCGCCGTCCTGCGACTCGAACCGGTGGAAGTGGTGGCGGCCGGAGCCTTACAGCTGGGTCTGTGGGGTGGGGTCGGTGACCAGGACGAGCGGGCCCGGCGGGCTCTGGTGCGGGTGCAGGGCCTGCTCGGTGGGGAAGCCGTGCAGGTGGGTGTCCTCAGCGGTGGGCGGGGCCCGGCGGAGCGCATCACGTTGCTGCCGTTGGGCGACGAGTTGATTCCTCGCAACGATCCGTCGGAGCCGTGGCCGGGCACGTTGCCGGAACCGGCGCCTGCCGCGGTGCTGACCGCGTATCCGGAGGTGTGGATGTCGGACGAGCGGGGTATGGCTGTGACGGTCACGGAACGTGGTGTGTTCAGCGCGCCTCCCGCGCGGTTGCGGTGGGGGAGCCGAGAGTGGGCGGTGTGCGGATGGGCCGGACCGTGGCCGGTGGACGAGCGGTGGTGGGACCCTCCGGCCGCCCGGACGGCGGCCCGGGCCCAGGTACTGCTGGAAGAGTCGCGGGCGCTGCTGGTGATCTGCACGGCAGGCCGTTGGTCGGTGGAGGGAATCTATGAGTGACACGGAGCGGGACACGCTGCACCGCAGGGTCGTCGTCCAGGAATTGACGAGCCTCGACGGGTTCGTCGCCGGGCGGTCCGGCGAGCTGGACTTCTTCGATGCGGTGCCGGATTACGGTGAGGTGGACCGGTACAACCTCCGTCTGCTCGCCGACACGGACCTCGCCCTGCTGGGGCGCAAGACGTATCAGATGTTCTCGGACTACTGGCCCACCGAACAGGCTCAGGGCGAGGTCGTGGCCGAGACCGTCAACGCGATCCCGAAACTCGTGTTCTCCTCGACGCTGGACAGTGCCCCGTGGGGGGATCGGGAGCCGGCGCAGCTGTGGCCGGGCGACGCCGTCGAGAGGGTGCAGCAACTCCGGCAGGAGCCGGGGGGCGACCTGATCGTGTGGGGAAGCATCACCCTCGCGCGATCGCTGCTCGCCGCCGAACTGGTCGACGAAATCCAGTTGCACGTGGTGCCGATCCTGCTGGGACAGGGACGCAGGCTCCTCGACGAGGACACCGGGATGCATGCGCTGACGTTGCTGGAGTCGAAGGGTTACGACTCCGGGGTCGTCACGTTGCGCTATCGGGTGGGGCGGGCGGCGTAACCCGCCCAGCCGATCTCCCTTGCGAACCGACCGTTCGAAATGCTTTGCTGTGCAGAGGGTCGCGTGCCGGTGGCGGACAGCGTCAGGCATGGAGGCCGGCCACGGCTGCATCGTCGGACTCGTGGCATACCTCGAAAGGGTCGACTGTGCCCATTTCTTTCAACTGAGCTATCAGCGGGATCCTGGCCGTTCAGGGCACGGGAGGAAGCTGATCTGTGGTGCGGGGGTGTTTCGGGTGGATGTAGGTGTGGTTGGCGGGTCGGGTCGTTTCTGGTTGGTGATGTATTCGGCGATGAGCGACAGCGGCGCTTCGCCTGCGGACGCAGGCGAAGTAGGAGCGACTAGAAGTGGTTGCCCTGCAAGTATTTGCGTATGTGTTCGGGGAACTCCTGCCGCAGGCGGCGGGCGGAGACGCCTTTGAGGCTGTTGACCTGGGTGGATCAGTAGGTGCGCTCGGTGTCGCCGTCGAATTCGGTGAGGTGAGTATTGCCCCGAACTTGTCGTACCCCTCTGTCATGATCTGTTCACACATCGGGTCGGTGAAGGCTAGTCGACTAGGGGAGGCGGTGGGTGCGTGGTGAGAAGGGTTGTCGTGGTCAAGCTCGTACCCACTGCGGATCAGTTCGCGGCGCTGGAATCGACGTTGGTGTTGTGCAACGAGGTTGCCAACGAGGTGGCCGGGTTGGCGCAGTCGAGGGGACTGCGGTCGCGGCGGGCGCTGCAAGTCGCGCTGTATCCGAAGGTGAAGGCACGGGGGCTCTCCGCGCAGCCGGCGTTGCATGTTCTGCGGAAAGTGGCCGACGCGTACGCCACCCGGCAGGCGACCCTGACCAACGGAAACTACGGTCGGCCGGGGTCGACACGGTATACGGCGGTGGCGGAGACCGCGGTCGCATTCCGGCCGCACGCTGCCCAACCGTTCGACGACAGATGCCTGTCGTGGCAAATGGATTCCTCGACGGTGTCGATCTGGACCACGGCGGGCCGGATGCGGGGTGTGCGGTTCGTGTGTGCGCCGTGGCAACACAAGCTTCTCGCTGCCCGCAAGGGTGAATCCGACCTCGTCTACCGCGACGGGCACTTCTACCTGTACGCCACCGTCGACGAGCCCTCACCGGAACCGGCCCCGCCGCCGGACACCGCCGAAGGCTGGTTGGGTGTGGATCTGGGGATCGTGAACCTCGCCGTCACCACCGACGACGATCCGGCCACCCTCGACGTGCGGTGGTCCGCAGGGGCGGTGACCGCGCGTAGGAAGAAGTACGCCGCCCTGCGCGCGAGTTTGCAACGAGTCGGCACGAAATCCGCGAAACGGAAATTGAAGGCGCGGCGACGAAAGGAACAGCGGTTCGCCACCGATATCAACCATCAACTGTCGAAAACTATTGTTGCCAAGGCACAACGCACCGGTCGTGGGATTGCGGTGGAAGACCTGTCGGGTATCCGCGACCGGGTACGGCTAGCCCGGAGGCAACGGACCCAACTGCACTCCTGGGGATACGCCCAGCTACGCGCGCAGATCACCTACAAGGCCGAGAGGTCTGGGGTACCTGTCGCTGTCGTTGACCCCCGGAACACCTCGCGAACCTGCTCACACTGCGGGTACTGCGACAAAGCGAACCGGGTCTCGCAAGCAACGTTCCGATGCCGACACTGCCAGTGGACCGGTCATGCCGACCACAACGCGGCCCGCAACATTGCCGCACTCGGACATCGCACGTACAGGGCCGCCCAATCAACCGCGCCCATAGCAGCCACCCCTCCCGCAGCCAGTGGGAACGTGAGCAGCAAACCCGGCCCTTCGGGGCCGAGTAGTTGATCCACACGATCGTCGCCGCCAAGAACAAGCAGGAGTCGGCGACATTCTTCACCACGTTGTTCGGACTGCCGGACGCCGTGCCTGCCGGCCATTTCCTGGCGGTCGCCCTCGACAACGGGGTGTCTCTCGACTTCGCGGAACCGCCGATCGAATTCCAGCCGCAGCACTATGCGTTCCTCGTCGGCGAGGACGACTTCGACCGGATCTACGGCCTGATCGTCGAGTGGGGTCTCGATCACTGGGCGGATCCGCGGCAGACGCTGCCGGGCACCATCAACACCAACGACGGCGGGCGAGGCGTCTACTTCCTCGACCCGTCCGGTCATTATCTGGAGATCATCACCCGCCCGTACGGGTCGGGTCGGTAGTTCGCGGCCGGGGTGTCCGTACTCGCTAGTCTGGATTCTCGTGGAGACGAGCAGGACTACCCCGACGCGCGCCGGTATCGAGATCGCCTACCGAGACAGTGGCGAGTCCTCGGTGCCGGGGTCGTCGGACGTCCATCCCGTGCCGGTGGTTCTGGTGCACGGGATGGGCGGTGACGGCGGTACCTGGGACCGATTCGCCCGCGCACTCGTCGCCCGCGGGCGACGCGTCCTCGTCCTGGATCTGCGGGGGCACGGTCGCAGTGCCCGCGCCGGGTCGTATCTGTTCGAGGAGTTCGGTGCCGACGTGGTGGAGGTGTGCGACAACCTCGGGCTGACGCGGGTGGATCTCATCGGCCATTCCCTCGGTGGTCATGCGGCGTCGCTCGCGGCTCAGGCCTCTCCCGGGCTGGTTCGCCGGCTGGTGATCGAGGAGGCGCCGCTCCCGTTGCGTCCCGGTGACCCGGAACAGGTCTTCGCGAATCGGCTGCCGTCGCTGCCGGAACTGTGGCACGCAACGACGAGCCTGATCCGGCATCCGCGGGCGGTGTTCGCCTTCGATCGGTCGATGACGGGTTCGGCGCTCGAGCAGTTCCGCCGCCCGGATCCGTTGTGGTGGGACAGATTGCCGGACATCGAGGCCGACACGCTGATTCTGCGGGGCGGTACGGGCGGAATGGTGGATCCGCGCAGACTCGAGTCCGCGGTGGCGGCGATACCGAACTGCCGGGTGGTGGTGTTCCGCAGCGGGCACAGCATTCATCGCGACCGCTACGACGACTTCGCGGCGGCGGTCCTGCCGTTCCTGATGAAGCCCGAGAAGAGCTGACAAAAAGTCCGAAAATGTAAACCGTGACGGCTTCGGCAGGACTAGCGTGGGTACCGAAGCGGGGGCTCGGAACGAGACGGTAGTCACGACGAGCGACCCGAAGCTGCGGGGCGTCCGACGACGTCTTCCGCACGTCCGGAAGAAGGCCAACGATGTCGACACTCACGCCCGGACGCCCCTACGCGCCCGGCAGGCAAGGGTTCAGCTCGCTCCGCGCGGGGGGCCTCAACTGGGACGCGTTCCCGCTGCGGCTGTTCACGAAGGGCAACGCCAAGTTCTGGAACCCCACGGACCTCGACTTCGGCCGGGACGCGGAGGACTGGGAGGGGCTGAACTCGGAGCAGCAGCGCAACTCCACGTATCTGGTCGCACAGTTCATCGCCGGTGAGGAAGCGGTCACCGAGGACATCCAGCCGTTCATGAAGGCGATGGCCGCCGAGGGGCGCTTCGGGGACGAGATGTACCTGACGCAGTTCTGTTTCGAGGAGGCCAAGCACACCCAGGTGTTCCGGTTGTGGATGGACGCGGTGGGCCTGACACGCGACCTGCATCCCTTCGTCGCCGAGAACCCGTACTACCGGCAGTTGTTCTACGAGGAGCTGCCGGGATCACTGAAAGTGCTCGAGAGTGATCCCAGCCCCGCCAATCAGGTGCGGGCCAGCGTCACCTACAACCACGTCATCGAGGGCAGTCTCGCACTCACCGGGTACTACGCCTGGCAGAAGGTGTGCACCACGCGCGGGATCCTGCCGGGGATGCAGGAACTCGTCCGCAGGATCGGCGACGACGAACGACGCCACATGGCGTGGGGGACGTTCACCTGTCGCCGGCACGTCGCCGCCGACGACAGCAACTGGGACGTCGTCCAGGAGCGGATGGCGGAGCTGATGCCGTTGGCCCTGGGCATGATCGACTGGGTCAACAAGCAATTCGAGGTCCAGCCGTACGGGCTCGACGACCAGGAGTTCATCGCGTACGCCGCAGACCGGGCGCAGCGCCGGCTGGGGGCGATCGAGTCTGCGCGCGGACGCCCGGTCGAGGAGATCGATCTGGATTACTCACCCGAGGCCCTCGAGGAGAAGTTCGGCGAGGAGGATGCCAAGGCGATGTCCGAGGCCGCAGGCTGAGGCACGCGTCGCGGTGCGCAGGCTGAGGCACGCGTCGCGGTGGCAGATGGCAGGATCGGCTCATGGCGCTCACCGCACTCGACCGCAGACTCATCGGCTGGTCTGCAGCATTCGTGATCTCGCAGGCGAACATCGTCCGGCTTCTCGGTCCGGTGGCACCCCGGCTCGCCGACATCCAGACGGCCCGGTCCGCCCGGTCCTACACGGCGATCCTCGACGGAATGACCGCCGCCGACACGGCACGCTACCGCAGCCACTACTACCCGGACTTCGTCCATCCCGTGATCTACGCGGTCGCGTTGCGCACGGGCGCACGACGTCTGGCGGAGCTGACACCACTCTCGGCGAGAACGCAGAGGGTGCTGGCGGCGGCCCCGGTGATCTCCGCGGTGGGCGACTACGCCGAGAACGTCGTCGGGCTGTACCTGCTGTCTCATCGCGAGCACATCACCGATGCGACTGTGCGCACCACCAGTGCGGTCAGCGTCACCAAATGGGTGCTGGCGCTCGGGACGCTCGGATATCTCTCCCAGGGATTCGTCCGGGTCTGGGCGGGACAGCTGTTCTCCCGCTAGATTCGGGCACATGTGTGCCGCCGAGCTCAGCGTCGAGTACTTCTCCGGACACGCCGAGTTCCGGGAATGGCTCGGCGCTCATCACGACTCCTCACCCGGCATCTGGCTCAAAATGGCCAAGAAGGGGTCGGCGTATACGTCGATCAACTACGACCAGGCTCTCGAGGTCGCGCTGTGCTACGGCTGGATCGACAGCCAGGTCCGCCGCGTCGACGACGACTTCTTCGTGCAGCGGTTCACCCCGCGCTCGTCACGAAGTCCGTGGTCGAAGCGGAACCGGGAGTTCGCAGAGAAACTCGCCGACGCCGGTCTCCTCGAGCCTGCGGGCGCGGCGGAGGTGGAGCGGGCCAGGGCCGACGGCCGCTGGGACCGCGCGTACGCGGGACAGAAGGCGGCGGAGATACCGCAGGACTTCCTGGACGCCCTCGCGCAGAACCCCGAGGCCGAGGCCTTCTACGCGACACTCGACAGCCACAACCGGTACGCCGTCTACTACCGCCTGCAGGACGCCACCCGCCCGGAGACGCGTGCCCGCCGTATCGAGAAGTTCGTCCAGCAGTTGTCGGAGCGCAGGAAGTTCCATGACTGACCGATTGTCGCGACTGACACAATGGCACCGTGCCTGACACGATCACCGCCACCTGCTCCGCCCTGTCCGCGACCGACGAACCCCTCGCAGGCACCGCTGCGCACGTCACGGGCTGGGTGTGCCTCGAGTTCCCCGGCGCGTGGGGCCGGGACGTACTCGACGGCACCGCGCTCGGACCGGACCTGGCCCGTGAGCTGGACGCCCGCGCCGACGCCGCCGGGGTGCGGGTCATGTTCATCCGCCGGCCGGGCCGCAGCACCGCGGCCCCGGATCGGCGGACGGTGCTGCTGGCGCAGTCGCATCCCGCGCGGTCGTGGTGCGAGCGGCTCGAGATCGCCTTCCCAGAAGACCTGCTCGACCTGGACCTCGGGCTGATCGCGGGAAACGCACCCGGGCTGGGCACCCCGGTGACGGATCCGGTCGTCCTGGTGTGCGCGCACGGGAAGAGGGACCAGTGCTGCGCCGTCCTCGGACGGCCGGTCGCGGCGGGTCTGGCCGCGGAGTTCGGCGACGCGGTGTGGGAGTGCTCGCACACGGGTGGGCATCGGTTCGCGCCCTCGCTGATCCTGCTGCCGACGGGTTACACGTACGGCCGGCTGTCGACGCAGGGGAGTGTCGACGCGGTCCGCGCCGCCGCTCGGGGCGAGGTGTACCCGACCGGGCTGCGCGGCCGCAGTTGCTGGGACGCGCCGGGGCAGGTGGCGGAACTCGCCGTCCGCGATCTCGTGGACGCGGCCGCGGACGAGCTCACGGTGGACGCGAATTCGGTTGTCGCGCATCGTGACGGGCGCTGCTGGGTCGTCGACCTGGAGGAGCGGGAACTGCCGCCCCGGCCGGCGAGTTGCGGGGCGGCGCCGAAGCCGGTGCGACCCGTCGTCGCCACCGGAGTCCGCCCTTTCGCCCCCTGAGGCGGTCACCAGTGGGTGCCGGGCACCAGCCTTCCGACCTTCCGGGCGGCGCGGCCGAGCACCGACGACGTGTGGTGCCGGGGTTCCGGCGTGTGCTGAGGGGCCGGCCCCGCGTCGTCCGTGCTCTGCCCCTTCGCCGCCGGGGAATCGGGGAACATGCGATACATCTGGTGCATCACGCGATCCTTGACGGCGGGTGCGAAGACGTGGCCGAGTTCCCCGAGCGTGCCGGTCGGGACGTCGATGCGCTTGGGGCGTTCGATCAGCGCCCGGACGACCATCGCGGCCGCCTTCTCCGGAGAGGTGATCGGTCCGACGTTGTACCGGCCGGTGGGCGCGATCATCGGCGTCTCGACCAGTGGCATGTGGATGGTGGTGAACGTGATTCCGTCCGAAAGGGTTTCGGACGCCGCGACGTCGGTGAAGCCGTCGAGGGCCGATTTGCTGGCGACATAGGCGGCGAACCGCGGCGTCGCGCCCTGGACCCCGGCGCTGCTGATGTTGACGATGTGCCCGAACCGCCGCTCGCGCATCTGCGGGAGGAAGGCGAGGACGAGCCGGACCGCGCCGAAGTAGTTGACGGCCATGGTCCGCTCGAAATCGTGGAGCCGGTCCGTGGAGTGGTAGAGGCCCCGACGGATCGACCGGCCGGCGTTGTTGACGAGCATGTCGACGTGATCGTGCTCGGCGAGAACGGCTTTGACGGTGTGCTCGACCGACTCGTCGTCGGTGATGTCGCAGGGGTAGCCGTAGGCGTCGCCGCCCGTCGCGCGGATCTCGGCCACCACGGCGTCGAGTTCCTCGGTGCGCCGGGCGAGGAGAATGACCTTCGCGCCCTTGCGGGCCGTCGCGATCGCGGAACTCCGGCCGATCCCGGACGACGCCCCGGTGATCACCACGTGTCTGCCCACGAGCGGTCCGGCCGGATGGGGCCGGCGCGCCCGATCGGGATCGAGGTTCTCGCGCCAGTACGACCACAGCCGGTCGGCGTACGACGCGAACCGCGGGACGTCGATGCCTGTGCCGCGCAGCGCCTCCCGGGTGTCGTCGTTCACGAACACTGTGGGCAGCGTCATGTTCTCGACGAGTACCGGAGGGATGCCGAGCGCGCCGAGCACCGCCTTGCGGCCCGTGTCGAGGGCCGAGTCGGGGGTGGGATTGAGGAAGGGGCGGACGAGTCCGCCGGGCAGTCCGGCCGCGGGATGCGGCGCCCCGGCAGCCTTGGCGAGCGCTGCGTAGATCTCGCGGACCGGCTGCGGACGTGGATTGACGAGATGGAACGTCTGGCCGTCCCTTCCGGGTGCGGACATCAACTCCACGATGGCCGTGGCCACGTAGTCGACGGGTACGACGTTGGTCGATCCGATCCGGGGGACGGCCACGGGGAGGGCCGCGGGGAGTTTTGCGAGCGCCGCGATGGCGGGGAAGAGGTAGTACGGGCCGTCGATCTTGTCCATCTCGCCGGTGACCGAACTGCCGACCACCGCGGAGGGCCGGTAGATGCGCCATCGCAGGCCCTCGGCTTCCCGCACCAGCTTCTCCGCCTCGAACTTGGTGCGGTGATACGGGGTGGGGAATCCCTGCCCGAGATCGAAATCCGTTTCCCTGAACGGACCTTCGTGATCCCCCGCGACGGCGATGGACGAGACGTGATGCAGAGTCGCATCCAGTTCCCGGGCCAGCGCGATCACCGAGCGGGTGCCGTCGACGTTCGTGGTTGCCTGTTCGTCGCCCGCCGTGAGGTCGTAGATCGCGCCGAGGTGCAGGATGTGATCGGCTGCCGGCGCCGCGGCGAGTCCGAGGCCGGGCTCGGTCAGGTCGCCGATCAGCGGATGCACTCGTTCGCCGCCCGGCATGCCGTCGACGAGCGCCTCCCAGCGCGCGACGGACGCGCGCCGGACGAGGACGTGGATCTCGGCTGATGCATCGCGGTCGAGGATGAGGGGCAGCACGTGCCGACCCAAAAATCCGGTTCCGCCGGTGACGAGGTAGGTGGCCATGACCCGAACTTACTCCAAAGTAAGATAATGCACTAGTGGCCCAGACCCACCTTGGCGTGCACCTTCTTCATCCAGGCCGGGGCCCACCAGTTGGCCTCGCCCATCAGCTTCACGAGGGACGGAACGAGGAGCATGCGGACCACCGTCGCGTCGACGACGAGTGCGACGATCATGCCCACACCGAGGAACCGCATGATCGACAGACCGGAGATGGTGAACGCTCCGGTCACCACCACGAGCAGCAGCGCCGCGGCCGTCACGATGCGGCCCGTGCGCTCGGTGCCGAAGCGCACCGCCTCCTCCGTGGTCGCGCCGGCCTCGTGCGCCTCGACCATGCGTGACATCAGGAACACCTCGTAGTCGGTCGACAGGCCGAAGACCACGGCGAGGATGAGGACCACGAACGTCGCCTCGAGCGGTGCCGGACTGACCCCGAGCAGACTCGCGCCGTGGCCCAGCTCGAAGATCCAGGTGAGTACACCGAACGTGGCGGCGAGGCTCAGCCCCGCCATCGCGACCGCCTTGATCGGCAGCACCACCGAGCCGAACGCCAGGAACAACAGCACGAGCGTCGAACCCACCATGATCGCGATCATCACCGGCATCCAGTGCACGATCGCCGCGTTCCCGTCGTCGACGGTCGCCTGACCGCCGCCGACGAGGAGTTCGGTTCCCTCCGGCGGCGTGATGGCACGGAGTCCGTCCACTGCGGCGCTCTGGTCGTCGGTGGTGACGCCTTCGGAGTAGACGGCCTGGACCGCGACCAGCTCGTTGCCGGACGCGACGACGGTGGCCGCCCCGATGCCCTCCACCCGGCCGGCGGCCTGGGCGACCGCGGCGCCGTCGGCGGCGGTCGGGGCCGTGCCGTCGGTGCCCCGGAGGATGAGGGTGGCGCCGTTTCCGGTGGTGGGAAATTCGGTGGTGAGAGTGTCGGTGGCGATGCGGGCGGGGTCGTTCTCCGGCAGCGCCGTGTACGTGACCTCGCCGAGTGACGCGCTGAGCAGGGGCGAGGCGAGGACCATCAACCCCGCGACGATGCCGACCGCGATGGCGACCGGCCGCCGCATCACCCACGTGACGACGGAGCCCCAGAACGTGCGGGCGCGAACCTCCCCACGCTGCGCCGCATCCTTGCGCCAGGTCAGTGCGTTGATACGATGACCCAGGATCGCGAGCAGCGCCGGGACCGCGGTGAGTGACAGCAGCGCCGCGCTCGCGACCGCGGCCATCGCACCGAACCCGAGCGACTTGATCACGTCCTGCGGAAACACGAGCATGCCCGAGAACGCGCACACGAGAAGCAGACCGGAGAACAGCACGGTGCGGCCCGCGGTCAGGACGGTGCGCCGGGTCGCCTCCGCGACGTCGGCACCGGACTCCAGTTCCTCGCGGAAACGTCCGACGATGAACAGGCCGTAGTCGATCGCGAGCCCCAGTCCGAGCAGGGACGCCACGTTGATTGCGAACGAACTGACGTCGGTGAAGAGGGTCAGCAGGCGCAGGGTGGCCAGGGCGCTGAAGATCGAGAGCAACCCGACGAACACCGGAACGGCCGCGGCCACCAGTCCGCCGAAGATGAAGACCAGCAACACGAGAGTGATCGGGAGCGCGATCGCCTCCGCCAGCACCAGGTCCTGTTGCAGCCGGTTGTTGAACGCCACACCCACCACCGAATTTCCCGCGAACTCGGTGTCGATGCCCTCCACCTCGAGCTTCGGCAGCAGGTCGTCGAACGTGGCGGCGGTGATCCCGGCGTCGGGGTCGACGGTGATCGCGGCCGACGCCTTGGTGCCGTCCTCCGACACCATCAGCTGCTTCCTCGCCGCGTCCGCGGTCCAGTACGACGTCACCGAGTACGTCGGCACCTCGGCGGCGAACCGGTCGAGACTCGCGGTGACCTCGGGGCCGATGTCGTCCAGGGTCTTCCCGTCGGGTGCCGTGTAGATAGCGATGATGTCCGGCGTCTGCGGACCCAGGTTGTCCTGGACGATCCGGGCCACTTCGGCGGATTCGCTACCGGGATCGGTGAACCCGCCCGAGCTGAGTTTCGCGAAGACACCGGTGCCCCACGCGCCGCTCACCAGAACGGCGACGACGGCGAGGCTCAGGACCCACCATTTGCGTGAAACAACGGTCGAGGCCCAACGTGTCATGCGTCATCTCCGGCTTGTCTGGGGCGGGCAGCTGCGACTGCCGACTGTAGTGCGGATCGGGGTGTCACCGACGGGGGTGTGATGCGGCTCCCGGCAAATCGTGCATACTCGGCATCGCACTTGCAGCCACACGCACGGGGGAAGCCGGTCCGAATCCGGCGCTGACCCGCAACGGTAGGCCACCAGATCATTTCGGTGGCGAGCCCGATTACCCGGCGTGGGGTGTGTGACATCCTTTTCGTCGTGGTCTACGAAGCGGAGTCCTGCAGGCGCCGCACAGGGCGTCTGCTGACTTCTCATTCGTGGCTCTGAGCCGCAATGAGGTTTACATGCACGGTCAGTTGTTCAGAAGTACCGGTCTGGTCACGCTCGCTGTGGCCGCGCTGGTGGTCGCCGGGTGTTCGCGCGGGGAGTCCGTGGGGCAGACCGCTTCCGCCGAATCCTTCGCCGAGCCGGTGTCCGTCACGAACTGCGATCGAACGGAGACGTTCGACGCCCCGCCCCAGCGCATCGTCAGCATGAACGATCATGTCACCGAGGTGCTGATCGAGATGGGGGCCGGCGACCGCATCGTCGGCACGGGGTACGGCGACGCGACCCCGCTGCCGGAGTTCGCGGACGCCTTCGCGACGATCCCGAAACTCGCGAAGGAATACCCGACCCGGGAGCAGATCCTCGACCTCGACCCCGACCTGGTGGTCGGTGGAATGCGGAGCGCGTTCGACGAGAAGGAGGGGCGGTCGCGCGAATCCCTCGGCGACCAGGGCATTCCCACCTTCCTGTTCTCCGAGTACTGCGGGCAGGGTTTCCCCGACATCGGTCTGCTGCGCAGCGACTACACGCAGCTCGGCGAGATCCTCGGAGTCCCGGACCGGGCGCGGGCGATCACCGACCGGGTGACGTCCGGATTGCAGGCAGTGCGTGACGAGATCGCAGGCACCGCACCGGTTCCGACGTTCTTCTACGATTCCGGCGAGGACGTCCCGCTGACGATCGGCGGTGTGGGAGTCGGCCAGCTCATCGCGGACCACGCGGGTGCGGCCAACCTCTTCGCCGAGGGGGAGAAGCCGTATTCGAAGTCCACCTGGGAGATCATCGGTGAACGCGCCCCGGAGGCGATCGTCGTCCTCGACTACGGTACGACGAGTGCGCAGGCGAAGATCGACTTCCTGAAATCGCACCCGATCATGTCGACGACACCCGCCGTGAAGGCCGGCCGGTTCGTCGTGGTGCCACTCGACGACTTCTTCGAGAGCCCGCGCCTGGTGCGGTCGGTGGAGACGATCGCGCGGGCACTGCATCCGGACGCCGTCGGCGCGCGATGACCGTCACCGTCGAACGTGCGGCACCACCGGCGCAGGCGCCGCACCCGGCCCGTGCACGCCTCGGCTTCGTGGGCCTGATGGTGCTGCTCGCACTGACGACCCTGTTCGTCGTCGGCCTCGCGGTGTCGTTCGGTTCGGTGCGCATCCCGGTCGGCGACGTCTGGGCGATCGTCGCGCACCGGGTGGCCCCCGGCGCATTCGAGTCCTGGTGGTCGCAGGCGCGGGAGTCGATCGTCCTCGACTCCCGGCTGCCGCGGGCGCTGACCGCGGCGGCAGTCGGTGCGGCGCTGGCCCTGGCAGGCGCCGTGGCGCAGGCGGTGACCCGCAATCCATTGGCCGATCCCTATCTGCTCGGCGTGTCCTCGGGGGCGGGGTTCGGCGTGGTGGTGGTGACGGTGCTCGGGCTCGGGGTGGGAGCACTCGGCGCGTTCACCGTTCCCGTCGCGGCGTTCCTGGGCGCGATGGTGCCGCTGTTCCTGTCGCTGGCGATCGGCGGACGGTATCCGCAGCCGACGGCCGTCATCCTCGTGGGTGTCGCGTCGGCGCAGGTGTTCTCGGCGCTCATCACGTTCTCGATCCTGGTCGTCGCAGACGAGCATCAACTGAGTTCGGTGATGCACTGGCTGGCTGGCGGGTTCGGCGACTCCCGCTGGTCGACGGCGATCTTCCCGGCCGTGGCACTCGCGACGGTGGGGGCCGCGATGATGCTGAGCGCGAGCCGTATCGACCTGCTGCAGGCGGGAGACGACGGCGCCGCCGCCCTCGGCATGAACGTGCGGCGCTTCCGCGTGGTGCAGTTGCTCGGTGTGTCGATGCTGGCCGGGGCCGCCGTGTCCGTCGCGGGCGGCATCGGCTTCATCGGTCTGCTGGTGCCGCACCTGGCCGGGTACGTCGTCGGTGCACGGGCGGTGAGGCTGCTGCCCGTCGCCGCATTCCTCGGCGCGATCGCGATGGTCGCTGCGGACACGGCCGCGCGGACGGTCGCACGGAGCATCGAGATCCCGGTCGGCGTCGTCACCGCGTTGGTGGGAGCGCCGATCTTCGTCTGGATGCTCTACCGGCAGTACCGGAGGGCCGAACAGTGACCGCGCTGAGTCTGCAACGGGTCCGCGCCGAACTCGGGCCGCGGGAAGTGCTGCACGGCGTCGACTTCTCCGTGCGTCCCGGTGAGGTGCTGGCGTTGGTCGGGCCCAACGGTTCCGGGAAGACCACCGCGCTGCGCTGCTGCTACCGCGCGCTCACCCCGACCGGGGGCGCCGTCGTCGTCGACGGAGCGGACACAGCCGATCTGGGCCGGCGGGCACTGGCCCGCACCATCGGGGCGAGCACCCAGGAACCGCGGGTGTCCGCGGGACTGACTGTGCGCGAATCCGTTTCGCTCGGACGCGTCCCGCACCGGGGCTGGTTCGAACGGGCGAACGGCGCCGACGGCGAGATCGTCGAGACGTGCGTCCGTCAGGTGGGGCTGGCCGAACTCGCCGGTCGCGACGTCCAGGCACTGTCGGGCGGGGAGCGTCAGCGGGTGTCGATCGCCCGGGCTCTCGCGCAGCAGCCGAGGGTGCTGCTGCTCGACGAACCCACCAACCACCTAGACCTGCGGCATCAGCTGACGGTGATGAACCTGCTGCGTGACCTCGCGTGCGACGGTCTGGCGATCGTCGTGACCATGCACGACCTCCGGCTGGCCGTCGAGTACTGCGACACGCTGGCCGTGATGCACGATGGACGGGTGATCAGCACCGGTCCGCCCGCCGACGTGCTGGACGACGCCGTCCTCGGCGGGGTGTTCGGCATCCGCGCGATCATGCGGTCGACGCCGCGGTTGTCGATGGAGATCCTGGGGTTGGCCGATGGATGAGCAACTGCGGCGTGTGTACGAGCTGACCGCCCGCCGCGTCCCGATGATCGCCGACCAGATCGAGTACTCCGGCGCCTTCTCGTTCCCGGCCGTGTGCCTGACCGATCCGGGCTGGCTCGCGGACCGGGTCGCGGACACGGCGAGGCGGTGGGGCAGCGACGACCCCCGGGTCAACGGCACCCTGTGGTGGTACTCGGCCAGCTCGACGCTGACCGGGATTCCGATCGCGACCGCGCTCGTCACGGGTGTCGCCGCCCGGCCGCGGCTCGGCGACGCCGTGGCATTCCTGCGTGACGACGGGTACCTCGGCGGCCTGACCGCGTCGTCGGCACTGCCGGTCACCGAGGGGCTGTCCGAGCTGGCGTCCGACATGGCCGCCGCGCTGACGCCGATCATCGACGCTCTCGCCGCGGCGTCCGGGGTGCGGCAGGCCGCGATGTGGGCGATCACGACGGATTCGATCGCCAACCGGGCGCTCGACGCGGGAACGGCGTGCGGCGATCGCGCACGCGGCAGCATCTTCGCGCGGGGGCTGGTGGACGCACTCCGCCGCGTCGGTGTGGTGATGCCGGACCCGCGGTTCGTCGACGTCCGGGCCGGGGCATCGTCGCGCCGGTTCACACAGCGGGCGTCGTGCTGCCTGATCTACGAGACCCCCGGGTCGGGCAAGTGTGTGAGCTGCCCGAGGAGGCCGGCCGAGGACCGTCTGAGGGGCCTGGCCGCGCTCGTGACGTGAATCCGGGTGGCCCGCGTTGACCGGTCCGCGCGTGTGATGGCACACTGAAGGCATTCGAACTCCCGTTCGAATGATGCGTCTTCCCCAGCGGCATCTTCCATGGTTTCGGCACGGCACGTGCGTGACATGAAGAGGTGTGCCCGATGGGTTGGGGAAACGGTCCGCCGACGTGGTCCGAGATGGAGCGCGTCCTGTCGGGCAGGCCGGGGCGGGTCAGCCCGGAGTCGCTGTATCCAGGCGACGGCGGCGACAGTCCCGCGTGGTCCCGCAAGCGGGGGGAGTACCGGGCGGGCCGTCAGGAGCGCACCGGCTCCACCGTTCCGTACGCCGAACTCCACGCGCATTCGGCGTTCAGTTTCCTCGACGGCGCCTCCCCGCCGGAAGAGTTGGTGGAGGAGGCCGTCCGGCTCGGTCTCGAGGCCATCGCACTCACCGACCACGACGGGTTCTACGGTGTGGTCCGGTTCGCGGAGGCGGCGAAGGAACTGAACATGCGCACCGTGTTCGGATCAGAACTGACATTGGACGACGCCCATCTGCTGGTACTGGCGCGAGGTCAGGAGGGGTACCGGCGGCTCTCCCGGGAAATCGCGGCGGCGCATCTCGCGGGCGGGGAGAAGGGCAAGCTGCGCTACGACCTCGACCGTCTCACCGACGCGGCCGGGGGGCACTGGCAGATCCTGACCGGGTGCCGGAAGGGGCATGTGCGTCAGGCCCTGGCCGACGGTGGCCCGGACGCCGCGGCCGCCCGGCTGCGGGAGCTGATCGACCGGTTCGGGGCCGACCGGGTCACGGTGGAACTCACCCATCACGGCATCGCGGAGGACGGTGAGCGCAACGCCGACCTCGCCGAACTCGCACAGCAGCACGGACTTCGGGTGATCGCGTCCACGGCGGCGCACTTCGCGGGACCGCCGCGCCGGAGGCTGGCCATGGCGATGGCCGCCGTCCGGGCGCGGCAGAGCCTCGACGACGCGGCCGGGCACCTGGCGCCCGCCGGGGGAGCGCACCTGCGGTCCGGTGAGGAGATGGCGCACCTCTTCGCCGCGTACCCGGAAGCTGTGCGCGGTGCGGCGGACCTCGGGCTGGAGTGTGCGTTCGACCTGCGGCTCATCGCGCCGCAACTGCCACCGTTCGACGTGCCCGACGGGCACACCGAGGCGAGCTGGCTGCGGCAACTCACGATGGACGGGGCGCGCCGCCGGTACGGTGCGCCGGTGGACCGGCCGGAGGCCTACCGGCAGATCGAGCACGAACTGGACATCATCACCGCGCTGAACTTCCCGGGTTACTTCCTGGTGGTCCACGACATCGTGTCGTTCTGCAAGAACAACGACATCCTCTGCCAGGGAAGGGGTTCGGCGGCCAACTCCGCCGTCTGCTACGCCATCGGCATCACCAACGTGGATCCCGTCCGCAACAAACTGCTGTTCGAACGGTTCCTCTCACCCGAACGCGACGGCCCCCCGGACATCGACGTCGACATCGAATCCGATCGGCGGGAGGAGGCCATCCAGCACGTCTACGCCAAGTACGGACGCCAGTACGCGGCGCAGGTGGCGAACGTCATCACGTACCGCGGAAAGTCCTCGGTGCGGGACATGGCCCGGGCGCTGGGATTCTCGCAGGGGCAGCAGGACGCGTGGAGCAAACAGGTCAGCCGCTGGGGTGGCATCGGGAAGGAGGTCGGCACCGACATTCCGCCCGCCGTCCTCGAACTGGCCGCTCAGATCGAGGGGTTTCCGCGGCACCTCGGCATCCACTCGGGCGGCATGGTGATCTGTGACCGGCCGATCGCCGACGTGTGCCCGGTGGAGTGGGCGCGCATGGAGAACCGCAGTGTTCTGCAGTGGGACAAGGACGATTGCGCGGCGGTGGGTCTGGTGAAGTTCGACATGCTGGGCCTCGGCATGCTGTCCGCGCTGCACTACATGATCGACCTCGTGGCCGAGCACAAGGGCATCGAGGTGGATCTGGCGCAGCTGGACCTCTCCGAGGAGGCCGTCTACGAGATGCTGCAGCGGGCGGACTCGGTGGGGGTGTTCCAGGTGGAGTCGCGGGCCCAGATGGCCACCCTGCCGAGGCTGAAACCGCGGAACTTCTACGACCTGGTGGTGGAGGTGGCGCTCATCCGCCCCGGTCCGATCCAGGGCGGATCGGTGCACCCGTACATCCGCCGCCGCAACAAGCTCGAACCGGTGACCTACGACCACCCGTCCCTGGAGAAGGCGCTGAAGCGGACGCTGGGTGTGCCGCTGTTCCAGGAGCAGTTGATGCAGATGGCGGTCGACGTGGCGGGTTTCAGCCCGGCCGAGGCCGACCAGCTCCGCCGGGCCATGGGTTCCAAACGGTCGCCCGAGAAGATGGAACGGCTGAGGGGGCGGCTCTACCGGGGCATGCGGGAGATGCACGGGATCGGCGACGATGTGGCCGACCGGATCTACGAGAAGCTGTACGCTTTCGCGAATTTCGGTTTCCCCGAAAGTCATTCGCAGAGTTTCGCCGCCCTGGTGTTCTATTCGTCGTGGTTCAAGTTGCATCACCCGGCGGCGTTTTGCGCCGGTCTGCTGCGGGCGCAGCCGATGGGGTTCTACTCGCCGCAGTCGCTGGTGGCCGACGCCCGCAGGCACGGGGTGCAGGTGCACGGCGCAGACATCAATGCGAGTCTCGCCCACGCCACCGTCGAGGCGGGCGGGACGGAGGTGCGTCTCGGGCTCGGGGAGGTGCGGCACATCGGGACCGCGCTGGCCGAGCGAATCGTCGAATCCCGCGGCGACGGAGGGCCGTACACGTCGTTCCTCGACCTCACCGGCCGGGTGGAACTGAGCACGGCGCAAGCCGAATCGCTGGCAACCGCAGGTGCTCTCGACAGTTTCGGGTTGTCCCGCCGGGAGGCGTTGTGGGCGGCGGGCGCCGCGGCGGGGGAGCGCCGCGACCGGCTGCCGGGGATCGGGGCGTCCACCCGCGCGCCGACCCTGCCGGGGATGAGCGATCTCGAACTGGCCGCGGCGGACGTGTGGGCCACCGGGGTGTCCCCGGACACGTACCCCACCCAGTTCCTGCGCCCGCAACTCGACGCGCTCGGGGTGGTCCCGGCGGCGCACCTGCTCGATGTCCCCGACGGCGACCGGGTTCTGGTGGGTGGGGCGGTGACCCACCGGCAGCGCCCGGCGACGGCCGCGGGGGTCACGTTCATCAACCTCGAGGACGAGACCGGGATGGTCAACGTGGTGTGTTCGGTGGGGTTGTGGGCGAAATACCGCAAGCTCGCCAACACGGCGCCCGCACTGCTGGTCCGCGGCAAGGTGCAGAACGCGGAGGGGGCGGTGACGGTGGTGGCGGATCGGCTGCAGCTGATGGATTTGCGGGTGTCCGCCAAATCCAGGGACTTCAGGTGAGCCCGCACCGCTAGCATTCGGACATGAGGAGATACGTCTTGTCGGCGATCGTCGTGGCTTCGCTGGCGCTCGCGGGGTGTGGTGGTCCCGGCAGTGATTCCTCCCAACCGTCGCCCGCCCCGACACCGGGGGACTCGAGCCAGATGGAAATCGGTGGCGCAGTACAGCAACCCGCGAAGGACCAGGCGCCCACCGACCGCCAGGAGATCATCACCGGTCAGGTCGCGCTCACGGCGGACGACCCGGTGGCCGTCGGCAGGCAGATCGTGGACAAGGTCGACGATCTGGGCGGACGCGTCGACCAGCTCACCGAACAGCCGGGCTCCGATGATCAGGACGCGAGCAGTTCCCTGACCATCCGGGTGCCCGCCGATTCGCTCACCCGGACGTTGGACGATCTGCGGGAACTGGGCACGGTCACCAGCGTCAGCGTCACGAAGAGCGACGTGACGATGCAGTCGCAGGATCTCGACGCCCGGATCGGCGCGTTGACGGCATCCGTCACCCGGCTGCAGGGGCTCATCACGTCGGCGGCGAACACCGCGGATCTGATCGAAGCCGAGAGGGCGCTGTCGGAGCGTCAGGGCGAACTGGACAGCCTCACCGCCCAGAAGCGGTCGCTGAGCGACCAGGTGGCACTGGCCACGCTCATGATCGACGTCACCTCCACGGATGCCGAGCAGCCCAGTCCCGGTCCGGACAACTTCTGGGAAGGGCTCGTCGCGGGCTGGCACGCCCTGCTGTCGGCGATCAAGGGCGGCGCCGTGGTCGTGGGGGCGCTGATTCCCTGGTTCGGATTCGTGGCCGTCATCGCACTGGTCGTGTACGGCGCGTACCGTCTGCGCCGGATGTACAACAGGCCGCCCGGCCCACCGTCGGGCCCGGCGCCGGATCGAGAAGAGGCGAAGACGCAATGATCGAAGTCGACCTGAATGCCCTGGACGGCGCATTGGCGTCGGGCGCACCCGTCATCGATGTGCGCGAGGCCGACGAGTACGCCCAGGCGCGGGTGCCGGGTGTGACGCTGATTCCGCTCAGTGAGTTCGTCGCGCGCGTGGACGAGATCCCGGAAGCCGAGGTCGTCTACGTGATCTGCGGGGTGGGCGGCCGGAGCCTGCAGGCGGCGGAGTACCTGAACGCGCGGGGGATCAACGCCGTGTCGGTCGCGGGCGGCACGTCCGCGTGGATGCAGTCCGGACGTCCCGTCGATTCGGGCGCCTGACACCCGAAGCGCCGGTTCGCGGTCAGCAGACCGCGCTGAGGGCGTGGGCCGCGGGGTCGTCGCGGACCACGCGCCCACCCCGTTGCCCGGCGGCGTGCCGCAGTGTGCGGACCGCGACGGTGCTCCAGATCAGGACAAGAGCGCACCACAGGGTCACGCCTGCGCCGACGATCACGACCGAGTCCAGCGCGACGCCCAGCGAGTTCGCGCCCAGCGCGCAGGTGCCGACGGGGAACGTGAAACTCCACCAGCTGGGCGTGAACGTCAACCCGCGGCGAAAGGCCCTGGCGGTCACCGTGACCAGGGTCACGAGGGCGAGGATGCCGAGTGCGCCGACCGTGGTCCCGTAGACCACGCCCACCGAGTGGAGCCAGGTGTGGCCGGATGCCCCGCCGAGCAGATTGATCGCCGCCACCGACTGTCCGATCACGCCGAGCGGAATCCAGAGCGTGGGCACGAGCGGGGTGTCGGGGAGCCCGTTGCTCAGCAGATGGCGTCCGACGACGACGGCGACGGTCAGCGCGGCGCCCAGCGCCAGCGCGAACAGGGTGTAGCAGACCGCCAGCATCGCGATCTGCGGCGCGCCGTCCGGGAGGTGCGTGACCAGTGCGGCACCGGTGGCGGCCGACACCATGGGCGGCACGACGGGCATGAGCCAGGACGGCACCGGGGTCACCTGGTGGGGCCGGGTCAGCCGGCGCGCCATCACGACGTAGGTGACGAGTCCGATGACGGTCCCGACCGTCCACAGGGCGGCCGACGCGGGGACGGCGACACCGCCGAGAAGTTCGCGACCGGCGGATCCGGTGCCGGCGCCGACCGTCAGCACCGCCATCGACACGGCACCGTAGAACGGGAACATCGTGTGGCTGCGCGCGTCCGCGAGTGCGTCGTCGCGGCGACGGATCCAGTGCCGCACCAGTGCGGTCGTCAGCACGACGAGCAGCGTCACGGCGATCAGCCAGAAGATCTCGGCGGCCGTCCGGGCAACCGGAAGGCCCGCCGGAAATGCCGCGGCGACGACTGCGAGGATGCCGGTGCCCATCACTGCTGCGAACCAATTCGGGGTCATACCTAGAGCTTGCCGACGCATCGTCGTGGCCGGTAGAAGGCTTGTGGTTGAATACCCACAAATCGCGTTTGTGGGACTAGCCTAGGGTTGTGCCGCTGTCCCCCCGAGTACCCGAACTCAGTGCCCTCGACGTCCTGCTGTCCGTCGAGCGGCTCGGAAGCATGGGCGCGGCGGGGCGCGAGCACGGGCTCAGTCAGCAGGCCGTCAGCGCCCGGGTGCGTTCGGCCGAGCGGCAGTTCGGTATCAAGGTGTTCAGCCGCGGCGCCAGCGGGGTACGCCCCACATCGGAGGGTGCGCTCATCCTCGAATGGGCGAGTCACATCCTCGCCACGGCCGAGGAACTGGCGTCGGGAGTCGCGGCGCTGCGCGGCGAGCGGCAGGCCGGGCTGACGGTGGCGGCCAGCATGACGATCGCCGAGTACCTGGTCCCCGGGTGGACCGTCGCGATGCGGCGCAAGTACCCGAACGTGGTCACCAACGTGCGGCTGCTCAACTCGTCCGAGGTGACCGCCCGGGTGCTGTCCGGTGAGGCGGATCTCGGGTTCGTCGAGGGCCCGGACATTCCGGCGGGACTGCAGGTGCGGGAGATCGGCCGCGACCATCTGGTGGTCGTGGTGCCGCCGGAGCACGAATGGGTCCGACGGTCGCCGATTCCCGTGTCGGAACTCGCCGCGACGCCGATGATCCAGCGGGAGTCCGGTTCCGGGACGCGCACTACTCTGGAGAACGCGGTGCCGCAGTGCGTCCCGCCGTTGCTCGAGTTGACGTCGTGCACGGCGGTGAAGGCGGCCGTCGTGGCGGGTAACGCTCCGGCAGTGCTGTCGTCGCTGGCGGTGGCCGCCGACCTGACGGACGGCCGCCTCGCCTCCGTTCAGGTGGAGGGGTTGACGCTTCCGCGGCGGCTCTCCGCCGTCTGGGACCCGGTGCGCGGCGTTCAGGGTGCGGCGCGCGATTTCCTCGACATCGCCCTCGGTGCCGGCGCGGCCGCGGGTATCGGGGCCGCAGCCGTCGGAGCTACAGCGCAGCCCCTTTGAATCCGTGCTGCCGCCACGCCTCGTACGTGACGAGGGCGGCGGCGTTCGACAGGTTCAGCGACCGCCGGCCGGGCAGCATGGGGATGCGGAGTCGCTCCGTCACGTGGGGATCCGCCAGCACTTCCTCCGACAGTCCGGTGGGTTCGGGACCGAACAACAGAACGTCGCCGGGCCGGTAGGCGATGTCGGCGTACGACACGGTGGCGTGCGCGGTGAAGGCGTACACCCGCGCAGGCTCCACCGCGGCCCAGGCCGCCTCCAGGTTCTCGTGCACGGTCACCGACGCCAGGTCGTGGTAGTCGAGCCCGGCGCGTTTGAGTTTCGGCTCGGACAGGTCGAATCCGAGTGGACCCACGAGGTGCAGTTCGCAGCCGGTGCCCGCCACCATGCGGATGGCGTTGCCGGTATTGGGTGGGATTCGGGGTTCGTGGAACATCACTCGGAACACCCGCACAGCTTAGGGGCACACCGCGAGGCGGCATGATGGACGCATGGATCCGGTAGAAGAGGTGGTGGGTGAGGACTACGGCGACGCACGACTCCCCGCGCAGAACTGGCAGCGGCGGCACTACACGAAATGCAACTTCCGCGACGCCGACCTGAGTGAACTCCGCACCGAGTCGGTGATCTTCACCGACTGCGATTTCACGGGCGCCGACCTCGCCGAGTCGCGTCATGTGGGGACGGCGTTCCGCTCGTGCTCGTTCACCAGAACGACGCTGTGGCACAGCGAGTTCCGCAACTGCAGCTTCCTCGGATCGGAATTCGACAACTGCCGACTGCGCCCGATGGTCTTCGACGAATGTGATTTCACGCTCGCGTCGCTGGGCGGCGCGGACCTGCGCGGACTCGATTTCACGGACTGCCGGTTCCGGGAGGCCAACCTCGTCCGCACGGACCTCCGCCGCGCCGTTCTCCGCTCGGCGGACCTGTTCGGCGCCCGCACCGGCGGCGCGAAATTCGACGGCGCGGACCTGCGCGGCGCCCACGTCGACGCGAACCTGTGGACGACGGTCTCGCTGGACAAGGCGCAGATCGAACTCACCCAGGCCATCGCGTACGCGACGGCCAACGGGCTCGTGGTGGAACCGACCTGACGCGCGTGTGGCGAACCTGAGAGAATGGGGCACGTGACTGCAACGATCCTCGATGGCAAGGCGACCCGCGACGAGATTTTCGAAGACCTGAAGGTGCGGGTGAGCGCCCTGAAGGACAAGGGCATCACGCCCGGTCTCGGCACCGTTCTGGTGGGCGACGACCCGGGGTCGGCCGCCTACGTGCGCGGGAAGCACAACGACTGCGCGAAGGTCGGGATCACCTCGATCCGCCGCGACCTGCCCGGCGACATCACGCAGGAGAAGCTCGACGCCACCATCGACGAGCTCAACGCCAACCCGGACTGCACCGGCTACATCGTGCAGCTCCCGCTGCCGAAGCAGCTCGACGAGAACACCGCCCTCGAGCGCATCGACCCCGACAAGGACGCCGACGGCCTGCACCCGGTCAACCTGGGCCGGCTGGTGCTGGGCAAGGAAGCGCCGCTGCCGTGCACGCCGCGCGGAATCCTGCACCTGCTGCGCCGGTACGAGGTGCCGATCGAGGGTGCCCACGTCGTCGTCGTCGGTCGCGGTGTCACCGTGGGTCGCCCGATCGGTCTGCTGTTCACCCGGCGCAGCGAGAACGCCACCGTCACCCTCTGCCACACCCGTACGCGGGACCTCGGCGCCGAGGTCCGCCGCGCCGACATAGTCATCGCCGCGGCGGGTGTACCCGGGCTGGTCACGGCCGACATGGTCAAGCCCGGTGCCGCGGTGCTCGACGTGGGTGTGAGCCGCACCGAGGACGGACTGCGCGGCGACGTGGCGGCGGACGTTGCCGAGGTCGCCGGCTTCCTGTCCCCGAACCCCGGTGGCGTCGGGCCGCTCACCCGCGCCTTCCTGCTGACCAACGTCGTGGAGCGGGCCGAGCGTGTCGCAGCGTCTCTCGGCTGACATGGCCGACTGGGGGCAGTTCGCGAAGAAGAATCTGCCGATGCTCGCAGTCCTCGTCGTCATCGTCGTGGCCGTCGTGTTCGTGCTCGCGGATCGGTGGCGACGAGGCGCGTTCGTGTTCGGTGTCGCCACGCTGCTCGCGGCGGTCTTCCGGTTGATGATGCCGTCGGAGCGCGTCGGACTGCTCGCGGTGCGCAGCAAGCCTTTCGACGTGGGCGCGCTCGTGGCCGTCGGGGGCGCGATCGTGTGGCTGGCCGTGTCGATCGACCCGCTCGGAACCGGCTAGCGGTCCGAGCGGGCGTCGTCCGGCGCCGGTGTCAGCGTCCGGCGCGTGCCAGTTGCATCGTCTCGGAGAGCAGTTTCGCGACGGCGGCGGCCTCGGTGAGGAACCCGTCGTGGCCGTCCCGCGAGTTGAGCACCCGCAGACCGTCGCAGGTGGGGATGTCGTTGGCCAGATCCTCCTGCAGGCGGATCGGGTACAGGCGGTCGGAGTCGACGCCGCCCACGATGACGGGGGCGGTGATCGTCCCCAGCGCCGCGGCGATGCCACCGCGACCGCGGCCCACGTCGTGCCGGTTCATGGCCTCGGACAGCAGCACATACGTGCTCGGGTCGAACCTGCCGACCAGCTTGTCGGCCTGGTGCTGGAGGTAGCTCTCGACGGAGTACCGTCCGCCGCGCCACGGGTCCTCGCCGTCCTGCGGCGAGTTCGCGAACCGGGAGTCGAGTTCGCTCTCGGTGCGGTACGTCAGGTGCGCGATCCGGCGGGCGATGCGCAGACCCGCCAGGGGGATCCGGCCGGTGCCGTGATAGTCGCCGCCCTGCCAGTCGGGGTCGCTGGTGATGGCCGCGATCTGGGTGGTCTGTGTGCCGATCTGGTCGGCGGTCGCGCGGGCGCCGACCGCGAGAACGAGCGCCGACGCCACCTGGTCCGGGTAGGTGACGGCCCACTCGAGCGCGCGCATCCCGCCCATCGAACCACCGACGACGGACGCCAGCTTGTCGATGCCCAGCAGGTCGGTGAACTTCTTCTCGGCCGCGATCTGGTCGCGGATGGAGATCTCCGGGAAGCGGCTGCCCCACGGGCGCCCGTCCTCGGCGATCGAACCGGGACCGGTGGTGCCGCGGCAGCCACCGAGGACGTTGGTCGCGACGACGCACCACTCGTCGGTGTCGATCGGCGCACCCGGACCGACCATTCCGGTCCACCATCCGGGGGAGGGGTGCTCGTCGGTGACGGGTCCGGTGACGTGGGAGTCACCGGTGAGGGCGTGCTCGACGAGCACGACGTTGTCCCGGTTGGGGGACAGCTCACCCCATCGCTGCACGGCAAGGGACACCGACGGGATCACTGTTCCGCTCTCGAGCTCGAGCGATCCGATGTCGATGGTGCCGAGCCGTCCGTCCGCCACGGGCAGGTTCTGTACAGCGCTCACGGTCAAGATGCCGCCGCCGTAAGTCCGGTCTCGATATCGGCGATGATGTCGTCGATCCCTTCGATGCCGACAGCCAGGCGGACCAGTCCGGGGGTGACGCCGCTGGCGGCCTGCTCCTCGGGGGTCAGCTGGGAGTGTGTGGTGGACGCCGGGTGGATCACCAGCGAGCGGACGTCGCCGATGTTCGCGACGTGGCTGTGCAGGGTGAGCGCGTTGACGAACTTCTTGCCCGCGTCGATGCCGCCGGCGAGTTCGAACGTCACGATGGCACCCGCACCCCTCGGCGCGATCTGTTTCGCCCGGTCGTGCCAGGGCGACGACGGGAGCCCGGCGTATCCGACGGACACGACCTCCGGGCGGGCCTCCAGGTACTGCGCGACGGCGGTCGCGTTGGACACGTGTCGTTCCATGCGAAGGCTCAGAGTCTCGAGGCCCTGCGCGATGAGGAACGCATTGAACGGGGAGATCGCCGAACCGAGGTCGCGAAGCAGCTGCACGCGAGCCTTGAGGGCGAACGCAGGCGGTCCGAGCTCGGAGTAGACGACGCCGTGGTAGCTCGGGTCCGGCGTGGTGAAGTTGCCGTGGCGGCCCTGGGTCCAGTCGAACGTGCCGCCGTCGACGATGACACCGGCGATCGCCGTGCCGTGACCGCCGAGGTACTTGGTGGCCGAGTGCACCACGATGTCCGCGCCGTGCTCGAGGGGGCGGATCAGGTAGGGAGTGGCCACCGTGTTGTCGACGATCAGCGGGAGTCCGTGCTGATGCGCGATCCCGGAGATGCCGGGCAAGTCGAGGACGTCGTTGCGGGGATTGGAGATGGTCTCGCCGTAGAACGCCTTCGTGTTGTCCCGGACCGCGTCCTTCCACTGCTCGAGGTCGTCGGGGTCCTCGACGAACGAGACTTCGATGCCGAGCTTGGGCAGCGTGTAGTGGAAGAGGTTGTAGGTGCCCCCGTACAGCCGCGGGCTGGAGACGATGTGGTCACCTGCCTCGGCGAGATTCAGGATCGCGATCGTCTCCGCGGCCTGTCCGGAGGACAGCAGCAGGGCGGCGACGCCGCCCTCGAGCGCGGCAATGCGCTGCTCGACCGCGTCCTGCGTGGGGTTCATGATGCGGGTGTAGATGTTGCCCGGCTCTGCCAGACCGAACAGCGCGGCAGCGTGATCGGTGCTGTCGAACGTGTACGAGGTGGTCTGGTAGATCGGCAGCGCCCGCGCCTTGGTGGTCGCGTCGGACGTCTGCCCGGCATGGATCTGCTTGGTTTCGAACGACCAGTTCTCGGTCATGTGCTGTCTACTCCAGTGGTCTGACGAGGCGCGGACGGAGTGCTGGTTCGTTCGCGCGCAGGGCTTGTCTGGGGTCTATCTACGACAACAACAACACATCATGAACCTCCGATGTCGGACCCGCGCTTGTCACCCGACTGTTGTATGAATCAGGGAACCAGGTCATCACCCGGGGCACCCCACCGCGGTGGAGGGTTGCCGGCCAGCTAGCCGGGGCTCGTTGCTGGCACTCATGACCTGGAGTGAATCTTAGCGGCTGAGGTGGAACGACCGGAAACGGCACCGATCAGGGCCGCTAGCAGGGAAAAGTTACCCGCGAGTAGGGGTGGGTTGTGCGCCCCAACTGTTGCGAGCCGCTCGCATAGCAGTACGCTTGTCTTGTTTAGGTGCGGTCTCCCCAGGGGCCGCCGTGACCGTCTACGTTTGATAAGCGAACCGTTCGCGGACCCACTCACAAAGTGCGCCCGCAACCGTGTAACCAGGGAAACTTCCTAGGAGGACGCGAAGCACCCATGTCCAAAATCAAGGTTGAGGGCACCGTCGTCGAACTCGACGGCGACGAGATGACACGCATTATCTGGCAGTTCATCAAAGACAAACTGATCCATCCTTACCTGGATGTGAACCTCGAGTACTACGACCTCGGCATCGAGTACCGGGACGAGACCGACGACCAGGTGACCGTCGACGCGGCCAACGCCATCAAGAAGCACGGCGTCGGCGTCAAGTGCGCGACCATCACCCCGGACGAGGCACGCGTCGAGGAATTCGGTCTCAAGAAGATGTGGCGGTCGCCCAACGGCACCATCCGCAACATCCTCGGTGGGACGATCTTCCGCGCGCCGATCATCATCTCCAACGTTCCGCGACTGGTTCCGGGCTGGACCAAGCCGATCATCATCGGCCGTCACGCCTTCGGTGACCAGTACCGCGCCACCGACTTCAAGGTCCCCGGCCCCGGCAAGGTGATGATCACCTACACGCCCGAGGACGGCAGCGAGCCGATCGAGCACGAGCTGGTGAACTTCCCCGAGGGCGGCGGCGTCGTCCAGGGGCAGTACAACTTCACCAAGTCCATCGAGGACTTCGCGCGCGCCTCGCTCAACTACGGCCTGCAGCAGAACTACCCGGTGTACCTGTCGACCAAGAACACCATCCTCAAGGCGTACGACGGCGCATTCAAGGACATCTTCCAGCACGTCTACGAGACCGAGTTCAAGCCGGAGTTCGACGCGGCCGGACTCACCTACGAGCACCGTCTCATCGACGACATGGTCGCGTCGGCGCTCAAGTGGGAGGGCGGCTACGTCTGGGCCTGCAAGAACTACGACGGCGACGTCCAGTCCGACACCGTCGCGCAGGGCTTCGGATCGCTCGGCCTCATGACCTCCGTGCTGCTGACCCCGGACGGAAAGACGTGTGAGGCCGAGGCCGCGCACGGCACCGTGACGCGTCACTTCCGTCAGCACCAGCAGGGCAAGCCGACGTCCACCAACCCCATCGCGTCGATCTTCGCGTGGACCCGTGGACTCGAGCATCGCGGCAAGCTCGACAACACCCCCGACGTCATCGGCTTCGCCCAGAAGCTCGAAGACGTGGTCATCAAGACCGTCGAGGGTGGTCAGATGACGAAGGACCTCGCGATGCTGGTCGGCGGCGACCAGGGCTACCTGACCACCGAGGAGTTCCTCGGTGCGCTGGACATCAACCTCCAGAAGGCCATCGCCGAGCAGTAGGCACCGAGCCGCAGCGCTACGAACGGGACGTCCCTCACGGGGGCGTCCCGTTCGCAGTCTCCGGGTCCCGGGTGAGTCATCTCACGGTCGTTCGAGGCGCGAAAGGCGGAATCCGGGGAAGAGAATTTCGATGTGGGTCGTTGCGCAACGAGGCGCCGTGCGCCGCGTAGCCGTATCTCCGCCTAGTCGAAAGTTCTTCCGTGAGCACTTCCACCCCTGTCCGCCCCGAGCACCTCGGTGTCATCGCGCAACATCCGTCCGTCCGCAAGCTCGCCATGGTCGCGCTCGCGCTCGGTGGCTTCGGGATCGGGACCACCGAGTTCGTGGCGATGGGGCTGCTGCCCGAGATGGCGTCGAGTCTCGGGATCACCGAGCCGACGGCCGGGCACGTCATCTCGGCGTACGCGCTGGGTGTGGTCGTGGGCGCGCCTCTCATCGCGGCGCTGACCGCACGGGTGCCCCGGAAGACGCTGTTGATCGCGTTGATGGCGGCGTTCACGATCGGCAACGCCGCCACCGTGTTCGCGCCGAACTACGGCGTGCTGATGGCCGCGCGGTTCGTGGCAGGCCTCCCGCACGGCGCCTACTTCGGTGTCGCGGCCCTCGTGGCGGCGCACCTCGCGGACCGCGGCCAGCGGGCCAGGGCGGTCGCTCTCGTCATGATGGGGCTGTCGGTGGCCAACGTCGTCGGCGTTCCGGTCGCCTCGTGGCTGGGTCAGACGCTCGGCTGGCGCAGCGCCTTCGCGCTCGTGGCGGTGATCGGTGTGGCGACACTGGGCGCGATCTGGTCGTGGGTGCCCGCGCTCGCCGCAATGCGGATGTCGAATCCCCTCACCGAACTCGGTGCCCTGCGCCGCGCGCAGGTGTGGATGACGCTGATCATCGGCATGGTCGGATTCGGTGGCATGTTCGCCGTCTACACCTACATCAGCACGACGCTCACCGACGTCGCCGGGCTGTCGCGGTCGCTGGTGCCGCTGGCCCTGATGATCTACGGACTGGGCATGGTCGCGGGCAATCTGATCGGCGGCCGGCTCGCCGACCGGGCGCTGATTCCCGGTCTGTTCGTATCGATGACGGCACTCGGGGTGTTGCTCGGCATCTTCGTGATCGCCTCCCACAACCCGTACACGGCGCTGCTGCTGGTGTTCTTCGTCGGTGCGGCGGGTGCGTCGATGGTGCCCGGACTGCAGACCCGGCTGATGGACGTCGCCGCCGACGCCCAGACCCTCGCCGCCTCGCTCAATCACGCGGCACTCAACATCGCGAACGCGTTCGGGGCGTGGATCGGTGGTGTCGTGATCGCGGCCGGCTACGGCTACACGGCGCCCGCCGCGGTCGGTGCGCTGCTCGCCGTGGCGGGACTCGTGGTCCTCACCGTGGCGGTCGCGATGGAACGCCGCAGCGCCCGTTCGTCTCGGTAGCCGCGGTGTCGTACGCGTCCGCTACGGTGCTTGCCGTGCCACACATCATCACCACCGTCAATGTCAACGGCGTGCGCGCCGCCGCCCGCAAGGGGCTCACCGAGTGGATCGAGCGCACGGAGGCCGACGTCGTCTGCCTGCAGGAGACGCGGGCGTCCGACGAGCAATTGGCCGAGACGCTCGCGCCCGCCCTGGAGGGCGGATGGAACCTGGTGTCCGCGGAGCCGTCGTCGAAGGGGCGCAACGGCGTCGCGATCCTGTCCCGGAAACCTGCCGACGCCTTCCGCGTCGGCCACGGTGACGACGAGTTCGCGACCGCGGGCCGCTACCTCGAGGCCGACTTCGACGACCTGACCGTGGCGAGCCTGTACCTGCCCTCCGGGGAGGCCCAGACACCCCGGCAGGAGGAGAAGGAGCGGTTCATGGACTCCTTCGCCCGGTACCTCACCGACACCGCAGCGGCTGCCGTCGCGGCGGGCCGGCACGTCGTGGTCTGCGGCGACTGGAACATCGCCCACACCGAACTCGACCTGAAGAACTGGAAGACCAACAAGAAGAACTCCGGTTTTCTCCCGAACGAGCGGGAGTGGCTCGGGGCCCTGTTCGCCGAAGACGCGCACTGGGCCGACGTGGTCCGGCAGCTGAATCCCGACGTCGCCGGACCGTACTCGTGGTGGTCGTACCGCGGGAAGGCGTTCGACAACGACTCCGGCTGGCGCATCGACTACCAGATCGCCACCCGGGAACTGGCGGAGCGGGCCAAGCAGGCCGTCGTCGAGCGCGCCGAAACCTACGACCAGCGGTGGTCCGACCACGCGCCGGTCACCGTCCAGTACCGGTGACGGCCGGTATCTGATTCGTGTCGTCACGGCGCACGTGAAAAGATCAGTACTCATGTCGACCCCTGCAGCTCAGAAACCCACCGTGAAACCGCGGGTGCTCTCCGGCATCCAGCCCACCGCCGACTCGTTCCACCTCGGCAACTTCCTGGGTGCCCTGCAACAGTGGGTGCCTCTGCAGGACGACTTCGACGCGTTCTACTTCATCCCGGACCTGCACGCGATCACGGTGGCGCAGGACCCGAAGGAACTGCGCCGTCGTACGAAGATCGCGGTGGCGCAGCTGCTGGCGCTCGGAATCGACCCCGACCGTGCCACGCTGTTCGTGCAGAGCCAGGTGCCCGAGCACGCGCAGCTGGCGTGGGTCCTCAACTGCATCACCGGTTTCGGTGAAGCGAGCCGGATGACGCAGTTCAAGGACAAGTCGGCAAAACAGGGCAGTGAGAACGCGAGCGTCGGCCTGTTCACGTATCCGGTGCTGATGGCTGCCGACATCCTGCTCTACCGCCCGCAGCGGGTCCCCGTCGGCGAGGACCAGCGTCAGCATCTCGAACTGGCCCGCGATCTCGCTCAGCGGTTCAACACCCGGTTCGGGAAGGCGTTCGTGATTCCCGAGGCCCAGATCATCAAGGGCACCGCCAAGATCTACGACCTGCAGGATCCGACGTCGAAGATGAGCAAGTCCGGTCCGAGCCCGGCCGGCCTGATCAACCTCCTCGACGACCCCAAGGTGTCGGCGAAGAAGATCAAGTCCGCGGTCACCGACAACGAGCGGGAGATCCGCTACGACCCGCAGGCCAAACCCGGTGTGAGCAATCTGCTCACCATCCAGTCCGCGCTGTCCGGGACTCCGGTCGAGACGTTGGTGGCCGGGTACGAGGGCAAGGGGTACGGCGACCTGAAAACCGATACGGCAGATGTCCTCGCCGAGTTCGTGACACCGTTGAAAGCGAAGGTGGAAGGGTACCTCTCGGACGAGGCAGAACTCGATCGGATCATCGCCGCCGGTGCTCACCGCGCCCGTGAGGTGTCGTCGCAGACTCTGGCGGCCGTGTACGAGAAGGTTGGGTTTCTGACACCGAAGGGATGAGCACTGTGGCTGACGAACCGAGTTTTCTCGACAGGCAGCGGGCAGCGCGCCCCTGGTTCGACCATCTGATGCGGGCCGGACAGCGGTATCAGCAGCAGAAGGGTGACTATTACGCGGCGGGGATCACGTATTTCAGTGTGCTCGCACTGATTCCGATCCTGATGGTCGCGTTCGCCATCGCGGGTTTCGTCCTCGCCGGGCAGCCGGAGTTGCTGCAGGAACTGCAGGACAGCATCACCAAGAACGTTCCCGGAAGTCTGGGTGACACGCTCAACACGGTCATCGATTCGGCGATCGCGTCCCGTGCCAGCGTGGGTGTTCTCGGTCTGCTCGGTGCCGCGTACGCGGGACTCGGGTGGATGGCGAACCTGCGCGACGCGCTGACGGCGATGTGGGAGAGCCAGCGCGAGTCGAAGGGATTCGTCCGGACCAAGCTGGGCGACGCGGCCGCGCTGCTCGGGCTGGGTCTGGCGATGGTGGTCTCTCTCGGGTCCTCCGCGCTGAGTAGCGGTCCCGTGGCGCGCACCGTCGTCGAGGTGCTCAACCTCGAAGACGTGACCGGGATCGACGCCGGGTTACGCGCACTGTCGACGGTGGTATCGCTGGTCGCGACGTGGGCGGTGTTCGCCTGGGTGATCGCCCGACTGCCGCGAGAGCCCGTCACGTTCCGCAGTGCGCTCAAGGCGGCCCTGCTCGCGGCCGTGGTGTTCGAGATCTTCAAGCAGGTCGGTGCCATCTACCTCTCGGCGGTGACCGCGGGTCCCGCCGGTGTGGCGTTCGGCCCGATCATCGGTCTGCTCGTATTCATCTACCTGACGTGCCGGATGCTGCTCTTCTCGACGGCGTGGGCCGCGACCACCCGCGCCAGCCTCGCGCTCGCCTATGTGCCGCCGCCGGATCCGGCCGTCATCAACCCCCGGATCGAGGTGCACGAGGGGCCGGGCGTGCGTGGGGGACTCGCCCTGGTCGGTGTGGGCGCCGTCGCGGCGCTCGGGTTGTCCGGACTGTTCACCCGCAACAAGCGCTGAGGCGGGTGCCGCTGCCCCTCAGCGTCTGCGGGACAGCCGGCGTGCGCAGAGCACCAGCACGAGGACGACGGCCGCCCCGACGATCCCCACACCTGCCCGCAGGGCCAGCGTGTTGTCGGGGTGGTCGGAACCCGACGCGACGACGGAACTCGTCGCGGCCGCGGAATCCTGTTGCGGCGGTGCGGCAAGCACCGCGGCAGACCCTTCGTCGGCCGGATGCAGGTCCTCGAGTGACCCCACCCGGGCGTCGCGGTCGAGGGCGAAACCGTAATCGAGCAGTCGTGCCGCCTGCTCCCACGGCCGGATCGGCTGGGCCTCGGCGCCCATCAACGTCACCATCAGGCGGCGACCGTCGTGATCGGCGCCGCCGACATAGGTGTGGCGGGCGTCGTCGGTGAATCCGGTCTTGCCGCCCAGTGCGCCGTCGTAGTTGTAGAGCAGCTGATTGTCGTTGGCCAGTGCGAACGGGGGCCGGTCCTGATCGTCCGGGATCGCCGGGTCCTTCGGGAAACCCGGGAACTGCACCGTCTCGGTGGAGATCAGCTCCGCGAACGTCGGGTTCTTCATCGCGGTGTGGAAGATGAGCGCGAGGTCGAACGGCGAGCTGCTCATGCCGGGGCCGTCGAGCCCCGACGGCGTCGCGGTCCGCGTGTCGTGCGCGCCGAGGGTGTCGGCGAGGTGGTTCATCTTGTCGACCGTGGCGGCGTCGCCGCCGAGTTGCCGGGCGAGGAGGTGGGCCGCGTCGTTCCCCGACGCCATCACCAGGCCCTGCATCAACTGCCGGTTCGTGTACTGACCGTTCTTACCGATCCCGACCGCGCTGCCCTCCACCGCGGCGTCCTCGGCGGTGGCCGTCACGGTCTTGTCGAGATCCAGTTCGTCGAGCGCCACGAGAGCCAGCAGCATCTTGATGGTGCTCGCCGGCCGGTAGCGGCCGTGCGGGTCCTTCGCCGCGAGCACGTCGCCGGTGTCGATGTCCGCGACCACCCAGCCGGACGCCGCGATGTCGGCGGGCAGCGCGGGCGCGTCGTCGGGAAGGATCACCCCGCACCCGGCCAGCTTCGGCCCGCCCACCGGCTCGTCGGGCACCGACACGGCGCTCGGTGTCGGATCACCCGGCTGGGGTACCTCGGACAGGTCGATCGCAGGCGCGGGGGCCGACCGGTTGGGGCAGTTGTCGGTGTTCGGGGTGGTGAACGGTGCGGAGGTGGGGGAGGAGGGCACTGCGGGCGGAATCGCCCCGGCAGCACTCACCGAGAGTCCGGCCAGCAGGGTTCCGGACACGACCGCGGTACACACTCGACGCCACATCATCGAAGAGGCAGCGTATGCGACGACAGGTCGACTTCCGAAAACGGACGCGCGTCGACACGATTTCGTGACGTCGGCGCGACCGTCCCGGAAGACGGACGCCGGATCAGATGAAACCCATGCCCCGGACGGCGTCGCGTTCGGATTCGAGTTCCGCGACAGACGCATCGATCCGCGTCCGCGAGAAGTCGTCGATCTCCAGCCCGTCCACGATCTGCCACGCCCCGCCGACCGAGCGAACCGGGAACGAGCTCACCAGACCCTCCGGCACGCCGTAGGCGCCGGGGGAGGGCAGCGCCACGGACGTCCAGTCGTCCTCGGGGGTGCCGAGCACCCAGTCGTGCACGTGGTCGATCGCGGCGTTGGCGGCGGAGGCCGCGGAGGATGCGCCGCGAGCCTCGATGATCGCGCTGCCACGGTTCGCGACCGTGGGAATGAAGTCGCCGGTGAGCCATTCGCGGTCGGCGGCGAACTCGGCACCGGACCGGTCACCGACCCTCGCATGGAAGATGTCGGGGTACTGGGTGCTCGAGTGGTTGCCCCAGATCGCGACGCGGCTGATGTCCTTCACCGCGGCGCCGGAGTGCCGTGCCAGCTGGGCGATCGCGCGGTTGTGGTCGAGCCGGGTCAGCGCCGTGAACCGGTCCGCAGGGACGTCGGGGGCGTTGTTCGCGGCGACCAGCGCGTTCGTGTTGGCGGGGTTGCCCACGACCAGCACCCGGACGCCGTCCGCGGCAACCTGGTTGATGGCCCGACCCTGCACGGTGAAGATCTGCCCGTTCGCGGCCAGGAGGTCGCCGCGCTCCATGCCCTTGGACCGGGGACGTGATCCGATGAGGAGGGCCACGTCGGTGCCGTCGAAGCCCCGCTTCGGGTCGTCGTGGACCTCGATGTCGCGGAGCAGGGGGAAGGCGCTGTCGTCGAGTTCCATCGCGGTACCTTCGGCAGCGGACACGGCGGACGGAATCTCCAAGAGCCGCAGCCGAATCGGGGTGTCGGCTCCGAGCATCTCGCCTGCGGCGATCCGGAACAGCGCCGCGTAGCCGATGCTGCCTGCCGCTCCGGTGACCGTGACCACTGCGGGACTGGGCGACTGCGCCATGGGTGAACCTCACTGTCCGTCGGGAGCATCTGCTTTCGACACTAGCGCGGAGATTTCACCGTGGGACCGCGCGGACAGTGAGGTTGGACACGACGCAGGGCGCCCCCGACCGGTGTGGTCGGGGGCGCCCGGGAACGTGCTCGGCAGACCCGGGGTCAGCGTGCGAAGAGCAGCGCGCGCTTGACTTCCTGGATCGCCTTCGTCACCTGGATGCCACGGGGGCACGCGTCGGTGCAGTTGAACGTGGTCCGGCAACGCCAGACACCGTCCTTGTCGTTGAGGATGTCGAGACGCTCCGATGCACCCTCGTCACGGCTGTCGAAGATGAAGCGGTGAGCGTTGACGATGGCGGCGGGACCGAAGTAGCTGCCGTCGCTCCAGTACACCGGGCACGATGTGGTGCAGCAGGCACACAGGATGCACTTGGTGGTGTCGTCGAAGCGTGCCCGGTCGTGCTGCGACTGGATGCGCTCACGGGTGGGCTCGTTGCCGGTGGTGATGAGGAACGGCTTCACGGCGCGGAACGCGTCGAAGAAGGGCTCCATGTCGACCACGAGGTCCTTCTCCACCGGCAGGCCCTTGATGGGCTCGACGGTGATCGTGACCGGCTTGCCGTCCTTGGGCAGCATGTCCTTCATGAGGAGCTTGCAGGCCAGACGGTTGACGCCGTTGATCCGCATCGCGTCCGAACCGCACACGCCGTGGGCGCAGCTGCGGCGGAACGTCAGGGTGCCGTCGAGGTAGCCCTTCACGTACAGGAGCAGGTTCAGCATGCGGTCCGTCGGCAGAGCCGGAACCTGGAAGCTGTCCCAGTGCTGGCCCTCGCCGGACTCCGGGTTCATTCGCGCGATCTTGAGGGTGACCATGACGGCGCCCTCGGGCACGGGAGGGAGATCCGACTTGTTCTCGCTCTTGTCGACTGCAGGTGCGCTCATCAGTACTTCCGCTCCATCGGCTCGTAGCGGGTCTGGACTACCGGCTTGTAGTCGAGACGGATGTCGGAGAGCAGGCCGTCGCCCTCCTTGTATGCCATCGTGTGCTTCATGTACTCGGCGTCGTTGCGGTCCGGGTAGTCCTCGCGGGCGTGGCCGCCGCGCGATTCCTTGCGGTTCAGCGCGCCCACGACGGTGACCTCCGCCATTTCGAGGAGGAAACCGAGCTCGACGGCCTCGAGCAGGTCGCTGTTGTAGCGCTTGCCCTTGTCCTGCACCGTGATGTGGTTGTAGCGCTCCTTGAGTGCGCGCACGTCCTTGAGTGCCTGGGTGAGGCGCTCTTCGGTACGGAACACCGAGGCGTTGTTGTCCATGGACTGCTGCAGCTCGCTGCGGATGTCCGCGACACGCTCGTGACCGTGGTCCGACAGGATGGTGGCCATCCAGTCGTCGACCATCTTCTCGGGCGCCTCGGGCATGTCGACGAACTCGCTGTTGTTGGCGTGCTCGGCGGCGGCGATGCCGGCGCGGCGTCCGAAGACGTTGATGTCGAGCAGCGAGTTGGTGCCGAGACGGTTCGCGCCGTGGACGGAGACGCAGGCGCACTCGCCGGCGGCGTACAGGCCCTGGACGATCTCGTCGTTGTTGCGCAGGACCTCACCGTTGATCCGGGTGGGGATGCCGCCCATGACGTAGTGGCAGGTGGGGTACACCGGCACCGGTTCCTTGACCGGGTCCACGCCGAGGTAGGTGCGGGAGAACTCCATGATGTCGGGGAGCTTCTCGTCGAGAACTTCCTCGGGGATGTGGGTCACGTCGATGTAGACGTAATCCTTGTTCGGCCCCGCGCCGCGTCCCTCGAGGACCTCGAGAACCATCGACCGCGCGACGATGTCACGGGGGGCGAGGTCCTTGATGGTGGGGGCGTAGCGCTCCATGAACCGTTCGCCGTCGGCGTTGCGGAGGATGCCGCCCTCACCGCGCACGGCCTCGGAGATGAGGATGCCGAGCCCGGCCAGGCCTGTCGGATGGAACTGGTGGAATTCCATGTCCTCCAGCGGAAGGCCCTTGCGGAAGATGATGCCCATGCCGTCACCGGTGAGGGTGTGCGCGTTGGACGTCGTCTTGTACATGCGTCCCGAGCCGCCGGTGGCGAACACGATGGACTTCGCGTGGAAGACGTGGATCTCGCCGGTGGCCAGCTCGTAGGCGATGACGCCGGTGGCGACCGGGCCGTTCTCCGTCTCGGTGATCGCGATGTCGAGGGCGTAGAACTCGTTGAAGAACTCGACGTCGTGCTTGACGCAGTTCTGGTAGAGCGTCTGCAGGATCATGTGACCGGTGCGGTCCGCGGCATAACATGCGCGGCGCACGGGGGCCTTACCGTGATCGCGGGTGTGACCACCGAAACGACGCTGGTCGATCTTGCCCTCGGGCGTGCGGTTGAACGGCAGACCCATCTTCTCGAGGTCGAGCACCGCGTCGATGGCCTCCTTGGCCATGATCTCGACGGCGTCCTGGTCGGCGAGGTAGTCGCCGCCCTTGACCGTGTCGAAGGTGTGCCACTCCCAGTTGTCTTCCTCCACGTTCGCCAGCGCGGCGCACATGCCGCCCTGGGCCGCGCCGGTGTGGCTGCGGGTGGGGTAGAGCTTGGTCAGTACCGCGGTGCGGGCGCGGGGACCGGCCTCGATCGCTGCGCGCATGCCGGCGCCGCCGGCGCCGACGATGACCACGTCATAACGGTGTTCCTGCATGAAGTCTGTGCTCCCCTAGCTCGCCGAGATATTGGGGTCGAAGGTGAAGATGACGTACGTGCCGAGGCCCATGATCAGGATCATCGAGAGAACGAGGATCGTGGTCAGCCAGAAGCGCGTGGAGTCCTTGCGGGAGTAGTCCGCGATGACCGTGCGGAGTCCGTTTCCGCCGTGCAGCTGGGCAAGCCACAGCATGGTGAGGTCCCAGAACTGCCAGAACGGGCTGGACCAGCGGCCTGCGACGAACGCGAAGTTGATGCGGTGCACACCGTCGTCGAGCATCAGCATGATGAAGAGGTGGCCGAGCACGAGGAAGATCAGTGCGAGTCCGGAGAACCGCATGAACAGCCAGGCGTACAGCTCGAAGTTGTTCTTCGAGGTCCGGCGCGGAGAGCGCGGGTTGTCCAGGCTGGCGGGACGGTCGTAGGTCTTGCCGAGACTCTTGGCTTCTGTCGTCATGTCAGTGCCCCGCAAACATGTTGTAGAAGATGCGGCCGGCGCCCGGGATCATCACCAGGAACCAGATCGCGAGGATTACCCAGAGCATCAGGCGCTGGTACTGCGGTCCCTTGGACCAGAAGTCCACCAGCATCACCCGGACACCGTTCAGTGCGTGGTACAGCACCGCGGCGACGAGTGCGAGCTCCATGAGCCCGACGATCGGGTTCTTGTAGGTCTCGATGACACTGTCGTACGTGTCGGGATTCACGCGCACCAGCGCGGTATCCAGCACGTGCACGAATAGGAAGAAGAACGTCATTACGCCTGTGATCCGGTGCAAAACCCAGGACCACATTCCGGGGTCGCCCCGGTAAAGCGACCGTGTGCGCTCCTTGGCCGGAGCGGCTTCAGTCGTAGTACTCATCGAGTGCTGTGCCTCCAACGTCATTGGTGGACGTGTCGAGTCTGCGCAGCGTTGCGGACATACCACAACTGGGGACCCGACGTGATCCTGAACCGACTTCTCTGAACTCTAAACCCAACGGAAACGGGGGAACTAATTCGAGTCGGGGTTCGTACGCCCCCCGCAAATGAAGTTAGGTTTGCCTCTCCAATACGAATTGGGTCGTCCCGGGCGATTCTCTGCATCCATTCAGCCCACGTGATTGGATGGGAAACTATGGTCGAGATCGATTGGAAACTGTTGCGCGCCAACGCGCATGAGGTGATGGGCCGGGCCTACGCGCCCTACTCGGGCTTCGCGGTGGGGGCGGCGGCGCTGGTGGACGATGGACGAATCGTCGTCGGATGCAATGTGGAAAATGTCTCATACGGGTTGGGGCTCTGCGCCGAGTGTGTACTGGTCGGTAACTTATTTGCCGGAGGTGGCGGGCGATTAATTGCCTTCACCTGCTGTGACGCGAGTGGCGACATACTCATGCCGTGCGGACGCTGCCGGCAAATTCTCTTCGAGCACGGCGGCCCCGCACTGCTCGTCGACCACCGGGCCGGCGTGCGCCCATTGGAACAGCTGCTGCCGGACGCTTTCGGTCCGGAGGAGAAGGGGAGAATCAGCCATGCATGACGCCTCGTCGATCATCGCCGCCAAGCGCGACGGCAGGGAACTGTCCGGTGCAGAGATCGACTGGGTGGTCGAGGCATTCACCCGGGGGGTCGTGGCCGACGAGCAGATGTCGGCGCTGGCCATGGCGATCTACTTCCGCGGGATGACACGCGAAGAGGTGAGCCGCTGGACCACGGCGATGATCTCGTCCGGTCGCCGCCTCGACTTCACCCACCTCGGCCGCCCCACCGTGGACAAGCACTCGACGGGTGGTGTCGGCGACAAGATCACGCTTCCGCTCGCGCCGCTGGTCGCCGCGTGCGGCGCCGCGGTTCCGCAACTGTCGGGACGCGGGCTGGGTCACACCGGCGGAACCCTCGACAAGCTCGAGTCGATCCCCGGCTGGCGCGCCGACCTCGACACCTCCGAGATGGCCGAGATCCTGTCCGATCCCGCCGTCGGAGCCGTCGTGTGCGCCGCGGGCTCGGATCTGGCACCGGCGGACCGGCGGTTGTACGCGCTCCGCGACGTCACCGGGACGGTCGAGTCGATTCCCCTGATCGCCAGCTCGATCATGAGCAAGAAGATCGCCGAGGGCACCGGCGCGCTCGTGCTCGACGTCAAGGTCGGGTCGGGCGCGTTCATGAAGAAGCTCGACGACGCGCGCGAACTCGCCCAGACGATGGTCGACCTCGGGAACGACGCCGGAGTGCGGACGATGGCGTTGCTCACGGCGATGGACGCGCCACTCGGCCACACGGCGGGCAATGCGCTGGAGGTGCGGGAATCGCTGGAGGTGCTCGCCGGGGGCGGCCCGTCCGACGTCGTGGAACTCACTCTCGAGCTCGCGCGAGAAATGTTGAAGGCAGCCGGAATCGACGGTGTCGACCCGGCCGACAAACTGCGGGACGGGTCCGCCATGGACCGCTGGCGGAGGATGATCGCCGCCCAGGGCGGCGACCCCGACGCGCCGCTGCCGACGGCCCGGCACACCGAGGTGCTGCTGTCCGAGTCGGACGGGGTGGTGTGCGGTCTCGACGCCATGGCGGTCGGGCTCGCCGCATGGCGGCTCGGCGCGGGTCGGGCGCGACAGGGCGAGCCGGTGCAGGCTGGGGCGGGCATCGAGTTGCACACGAAGCCGGGGGAGACGGTGTCGGTGGGCACCCCGCTCGTCACGCTGCACACCGACACGCCCGAACGGTTCGCCGCGGCGAAAGCCGCACTTTCCGAAGCCTGGACCGTCGTGGCCGACGCGCCGTCGGTGGCCACGCCGCTCGTCATCGAGCGGATAGAGGATCCCTCACGCTAACGTCGACGCATGACCGCACTGGATCTGTCGGCCCTGCGCCGAGCGCCGAAGGTGTTGCTGCACGACCATCTCGACGGAGGTCTCCGGCCCGAGACGGTCCTCGAACTCGCCCGCGACTGCGGCTACGACGCGCTGCCCGCCGACACCGCGCCCGCGCTCGCCACGTGGTTCCGGGAGGCCGCCGACAGCGGTTCGCTCGAGAGATACCTCGAGACGTTCGCCCACACGGTCGCGGTCATGCAGACACCCGCCGGGCTCGAACGCGTCGCCCGCGAATGCGCCGAGGACCTCGCCGGCGACGGGGTGGTCTACGCCGAGGTCAGGTTCGCCCCGGAGCAGCACCTCGAGGACGGGTTGACCCTCGACGAGGTGGTGGAGCAGGTCCTGCTGGGATTCGAGGCCGGGGAGTCGGCGGCGGAGGTGCGCGGTCAGAACATCCGGATCGGCGTCCTGCTCACCGCGATGCGGCACGCGGCGCGGTCCCGGGAGATCGCGGAACTGGCGATCCGGTTCCGGGACCGCGGTGTCGTCGGTTTCGACATCGCCGGCGCCGAGGCCGGGAATCCGCCCAGCCGCCACCTCGACGCCTTCGAGTACATGCGGGGCAGCAATGCACACTTCACCATTCACGCGGGTGAGGCGTTCGGTCTGCCGTCCATTCACGAGGCCATCGCGTTCTGCGGGACGGACCGGCTCGGTCACGGGGTCCGGATCACCGACGACATCACGATCGGCGACGACGGCGTCCCGGTGCTGGGAAGGCTCGCGAACTATGTGCGGGACAAAAGGATTCCCTTGGAACTGTGTCCCAGTTCCAACGTCCAGACCGGGGCCGTGGACGCACTCGAGAATCATCCGTTCGACCTGCTCGCCCGGCTGCGGTTCCGGGTGACCGTCAACACCGACAACCGGCTGATGAGCGATACCAGCATGAGTCAGGAGATGCTCCGCCTCGTCGAGACGTTCGGTTACGGCTGGACAGATCTCGAGCGCTACACCATCAACGCCATGAAATCGGCCTTCATCCCGTTCGATCAGCGGCTGCAGTTGATCGACGAGGTGATCAAGCCGGGATTCGCCGTGCTGGTGGGCTGAGCGCCCCGAGGGCGGACGCTCACACCGTCCGCAAGCGGGCCTCGAACTCCCGCTCGAGCGTCCGCCACGCCTCGGCCTCCGCGTCGAACGGTGCACTGGGCGCCATCCGCGTCGGATCCGGGTTGAGGACGAACGAGACGTACCAGCCCAGCGGCTCGGACGTCGCGAGTGCGGTTTCCACCGAATCGTCGTCGGCGAAATCGGCTGCATCGGTGAACAATTCGACGGCGAGGTCGAGCTGATCGGCATCGACGGACTCCGGGCCCGCGGCCAGGTCGTCGGCGAGACCGGGCAGGACGTACACATTCTCGTCGGTGACCTCGACCTCGAGCGATCCGTCGACCGCCGCCACCTGGATCTCCTCGTACGTGCTCACCTGCGCGAGGGCGTGCTCGTGGTTGTCGGCGAGATACCGAGCCAGCGCGCGTTCGGACGTGAAGACGAAGATCGCGCCGTCACGCCCGAGGAAGATCGCGTCGTCGTCGAGGTAGCAGCGGAGCGTGAAGTAGGTCTCCCCGGACGTGATGATCTTGACGGGGTCGACACCCACCGCCCCCCAGAACGAGTCGTCCTCCTCCTCGTCCTCGGTATCGAGGTCGAGCGCGACGAACTCTTCGTCTTCCTCCGCCTCTTCGGCCACGTCGTCCACGTCGACGGTGTTCTCGTCGGCGGCCACCAGTTCGGCCTCGGCGACGGCTACCGCCTCGGCGTCCACCTCGGGGGTGGCGACGATGTTGTCGACGGCGTCGAGGACGTCATCCCAGCCCTTCGCGATGGCGGTGCCGATCTGGGCCCACAGCTCCTCGCCCTCACGGCCCTCGAATGCGCTGGCGCCTGCGGGCAGCGCGCCGAGAATGGGATTCGCATTGAAGAACTTGGTGACCGCGTCCAGCTCGCAGACCTCACCGATGTTGCGCACCATGTTGAGCGTGTCTTCGAGTTCGCTCACGACGAGGGCCTCGGGGTCGCTCGCCGCCAGCTCCGGAACACCGATCAGATCGAAGCAGAAGTTCTCATCGGGCTCGAGTTCGGCGGCGGACAGTCCGGACACCACACTCCAGGCAGGGTGCTCGACGAGATCGTTGTCCGTGTTCGTGCGGATGAAAGCAGCGAGTTCTGCCACTGATTCGAACCCATAGAGGTCTTCCTCGTGACCAAGGAATGCTTCCCACTCGTCGTCACCCTCACGCCACCGTGGTGCCCACAGTGTCACGAGGTCGCCGTCGGTGAGACCGAGTTCGATCGGGACGATGTCTCCAGCCATGGCGCGAAGCCTATCGACCCCGCGGCCAAAGTTATACCCGGGCTGTGTGCGGACCGTTTCCGACGCCCGCCGCCGCCGTGTCGCAGCAGCTGCGACCGAGTCGGCCCAACGGGGCGAACGGCGCGTATCGGAGCCTTACCATGACTTTCACAATGCGTCGAACCGTTCGAGGAGGGTGCGTGTTCCGGGCCGGCGAGGTAACTCGACGACCCCGCCGGCGACGGTCGTCCGTCTCCTCGATCGCAGTGCCGGGGATGTGCGCGGCGACCATCGCGTGCGGCGGTCAGACGCCTCCGGTTCGGATTCGCCGGAGTGGGGGACTGAATGGTCCAGCGCCGAACGGCTGTCGTCGACCGCTCGGCTCGACGGTCCCTCACCCGTCGCGCTGTCCATGCCGTTCGCCCCGTCCCCCGTCGCCGCGACGGACGGTCGGAACGATCTGACGTTCGAGGTCCACGTGACGAACACCGCGGCCGTTCCACTGGTCGTGCAGCGCGTGCAGATCGGCTCGGCCGACGGAGCGGACAGCGACCTCGCGAACTACGAGGGCGGGTCGGTCGCGGCGAACATGAACCTCGTGGGTGACAACGCGACCCCGACCGATCGCCTGCAGCCGGCCCAGCTCGGTTTCTTCTTCGTCGACGTCGCCATGGACGAGGCGACCCCGGTGCCGGCAGGGATGAAGGCGACGGTTTCGGTCCGTGCGCTGGAGACGCCGCCGCCGGATCAGCCGATTCCCGGCCTCGCGGGCATGGTCGACGAATCCGGCGGTCCCGTGCCTGCCACCCTCGACACCTCGGTGACCGTCCAGGTCTTCGACGGGACGGTCCCGGTGATCGGCCCGCCCCTCCGCGGGGACGGGTGCGCGGCGATGGAAGGCTGCTGCGCCGACAACACCCATCATCGCCGCGGCGTCTGGTCGGTCGACGGACGGCTGCTGAACTTCGAGCGATACGCGATCGACTTCCTGGGGGTGGACCGCGAGGGCTTCGCGTACCGGGGCGACAACACCAAGGAGAACTACGTCGGGTGCCGGGCCGACGTGATCGCGGTGGCCGACGCGGAGGTCGTCTCGGTTCTCGACGGCCAGGAGGAGAACATGATCGGGGAACCGCGGCCCGAGCGCAACCTCACCGAGGCGACTGGCAACCACATAGTCCTGGACCTCGGGAACGGCGTGTACGCGTTCTACGGCCACTTCGTGCCGGGCAGTATCTCGGTGAAGGAGGGCGATCACGTCGAGAAAGGGGCGGTGGTGGGTCAACTCGGCAACAGCGGACAGTCGACGGCGCCGCACCTGCACTTCTGATGGACAACACGAATCCGGCGTTGGCCGAGAGCGTGCCGTTCGAGTTCGACGCGGTCGACCTGGCAGGGCACGCGACGCTCGAGGACGTCACGTATCTGCCCACTCCGGAACCCCGTACCGACGAAATGCCGCTCAGTCAGACGGTCGTCGACTTCGCTGGGGAGTGACCGTCACACCTTCCCGAACCCGTCCTGCAGCGTCGTCATGCCCCGGGTGCGCTGTCCGGTGGCGAGCCGGGCGGCCTCCTGGGTGGTGCTCGTGATCATCGTCGCGAGTGTGCCGGCCTCGAGCGTCGAGATGGAGTGGTCCATCCAGAGATCGGTCAGCGTGCCTTTCCCGTCATACTGCGGCTGTGACCTGATCGGACTCGCTCGACTCGGCGATACTCGCGGTAGCCGCCCTCAAGTCGTTCATCGTCATCCCCAGTCGGATTTGATCCGTGAATCTTTCGGGGCAAACCAGGTCCTTCAGGTCCGGGTAGCCGATCCCCTGCCTCTGGAATTTTAGGATGTTAGTCTCTCAGTCATGGCGGGGAGGGTGGTGAAGCGGGCGTTCAAGTACCGCTTCTATCCGACCGCGGTGCAGGCGGAACAGCTTGCTCGGACGTTCGGATGCACCCGGTACGTCTACAACCGGGCGTTGGCCGAGCGCTCGCGTGCCTGGTCGCAGGAACGGCGGCGGGTCACCTACGCGGACACCTCGAAGATGCTCACCGGATGGAAGCGGGACACCGAGACCGAGTGGTTGTCGGAGCCGTCGAAGGGGCCGTTGCAGGAGTCGCTGCGGCAGTTGCAGGGCGCGTTCGACAAGTTCTGGCGCAAACAGACCCGCTACCCGCAATTCAAGAAGAAGGGCCAGTCGAAGGATTCGGCGACCTACTACTCGAACTGCTTCACCTACCGCGGCGGGCAGATCCGGTTGGCCAAGCAGTCCGAACCCCTGGACATTCGATGGTCGAGGCCGCTACCGGAGGGGGCCGCGCCGTCGCAGGTGACGGTGTCGCGCAACGCTCGCGGTCAGTACCACATCTCGATCCTCGTCGAGGACACGATCACCGAGTTCGGGCCGACCGATCAGGTGGTCGGGCTCGACGCCGGGATCACCAGCCTCTACACGCTCTCGACGGGAGAGAAGATCACCAACCCGCGCCATGAGCGCAAGGACCGTGAGCGGCTGGCGAAGGCGCAGCGGGTGCTGGCCAAGAAGGAGAAAGGATCCTGTAACCGGGCCAAGGCCCGACAAAAAGTCGCGAAGATACATGGCCGGATCACCGATCGGCGTCACGATTATCTGCACAAACTCTCCACTCGACTGGTGCGCGAAAACCAAGTGATCGCCATCGAGGATCTGAGTGTGCGGAACATGGTCAAGAATCGGTCGTTGTCTCGGGCGATCTCGGATGCGAGTTGGTCCGAGTTCCGGTCCATGGTCGAGTACAAGGCCGATTGGTACGGGCGGCGGGTGGTGGCGATCGACCGGTTCTATCCGTCGTCGAAGACCTGCTCGGTGTGCGGGGGAATCGCCTCGGAGATGCCGCTGACCGTGCGGGAGTGGGCGTGCCGATGCGGCGCCGTCCACGACAGGGATGTGAACGCGGCGAAGAACATTTTGGCCGTCGGACTGACGGTGGCAGCCTGCGGAGATGGTGTGAGACCGCCCCGCACATAAAGTGTGGGGAGGCAACTATCTGTGAAACAGGAACCTCGGGACGCGAGTCCCGAGGGGAATCTCGGTCGTTCACGGCCGAGAGGACGTCAAACCGGTCACCATATTGGATGGGACGGCCGCCCGCCGCCGGTGAGACCCGATTCGGTTCCGCCCCCGATTCGCCGAGAATTGCTCTCCTGCGAAATCTCGCCCCGCGCCCCCTTATTCTTCGAGAATGAACACGCACGTCGTCGACCACCCGCTCGCAGCGGTCCTCCTGACAACGATGCGCGATGCGCGCAGCGACAATGCCACATTTCGCGCCGCCTTGCGAAGGCTGACACACATGTTGGTGTACGAGGCGATGCGCGAGGCTCCGGTCGAGACATTCGACGTGGTCACGCCCATCGCCACGACCGACGGGGTGCGGCTCACCCATCCGCCGTTACTCGTTCCCGTCCTGCGCGCCGGACTGGGCATGGTCGAGCAGGCCAGCAGCCTGATCCCGCAGGCGCGAGTCGGTTTCGTCGGCATGGCCCGGGACGAGGAGACGCATCTGCCGGTGCCGTACCTCGAGTCGCTCCCCGCGGACCTGTCCGGCATCCCGGTGTACGTCCTCGACCCGATGCTCGCGACCGGCGGTTCGATGGTGCACACGATCGAGTTGCTCGTCGCCCGCGGCGCCACGGACGTCACCGCCGTGTGCGTCGTGGCGGCGCCCGAAGGTGTTGCCGCCCTCTCGGCGTCGGGTCATCCCGTGCGACTCGTCACCGCTGCGGTTGACGAGGGGCTCAACGAGGACGCGTTCATCGTGCCCGGCCTCGGCGACGCCGGGGACCGTCAGTTCGGGCCGCGCTGACTCCTCGGCTACAGGGCTTCGGCGAACTCGCGCAACAGGTTCAACCGGGTCGCGGCCCTCTCGCGGGCTGTGGGTAGCGCCGATCGATCGGGCACCGGGACGACCGCCTCCAGGTAGCACTTGAGCTTGGGTTCGGTTCCCGAGGGACGCACGACCATCCGGACGGTGGACCCCGCGAGAACGACCGCGTCGGTGCGGGACTGCCCCCGCAGTTCCGCCAGATCCGTGGCCTCGACGGGTTCGCCGGCCAGTTCGGCAGGCAGATCCGACCGCAGGCGTCGCATCATCGCGGTAATGTCCGCGAGGTCGGTGACACGTCGCGATACCTGGTCTCCGGCGTGCAATCCGAATTCGAGCGCGTAGTCGTCCAGCCTGTCGAGGAGTGTCGACCCGTCTGCCCGCAGCGTCGCGGCGAGGTCGGCGGCCACCACCGCGGCGGAGATGCCGTCCTTGTCGCGCACCGACTCCGGGTCGACGCAGTGACCGATCGCTTCCTCGTACGCGTACACGAGACCCTCGCCGGCCCGCACGAGCCACTTGAAACCGGTGAGGGTGCGGGCGAAGCGGGCGCCGCGGGCCTCGGCGAGCTTTCCGAGGAGGGCGGACGAGACGATCGTCGTCGCGACGAGCGAATCGGCCGGGGCGGACGCGAGGACGTGCTCGCCGAGCAGGATGCCCGTCTCGTCGCCGCGGAGCATCCGCCAGCCGTCCGGTCCGCGCACGCCGACCGCGCACCGGTCGGCGTCCGGGTCGAGGGCCAGCGCGATGTCGGCGCCGACCTCCGCGGCGAGAGCGAGGACGGCGTCCGCGGCCCCCGGCTCCTCGGGATTGGGGAACTGGACGGTCGGGAAGTCCGGGTCCGGGTGGAACTGTGCGGCGACGGTGTGGACGTCGGTGAATCCGGCGGATTTCAGTGCGGTGACCGCGGTCTCGCCGCCGACGCCGTGCATGGCGGTGAGCGCGATGCGCAGTGTCCGCGACCGTCCCGTCGGCAGGGACGCGACCCGGTCGACGTAGCGGTCGAGGAGTTCCTCGGACGCTGGTGTCACCGGGGTGCGCGGCACGAGGTTCGCCGGCCCGACCCGGGTGATCGATGCTTCGATCTCCCGGTCGGACGGAGAGATCAACTGGGCGCCGCGGTCGAGGTAGACCTTGTATCCGTTGTCGGCGGCGGGGTTGTGGGAGGCGGTGATCTGCACGCCGGCCGCGGCGCGGAGGCGGCGGACCGCGAACGCGACGATCGGCGTGGGGAGCGGGCGGGGGAGGAGGACGACCGAGAATCCCGCGGCCGCCAGTACTTCCGCCGCGGCGACCGCGAACTTCTCGGATCCGTGCCGCGCGTCGCGCCCGACGACGACGGTGGAGCCGCCCAGGCACCGGTCTTTCAGCCACGCGCTCAGCCCGGCCGTCGTGCGGATCACGACGGCGAGGTTCATGCCGTTCGGGCCTGCCCGCACCGGCCCGCGCAGGCCCGCGGTCCCGAAACTCAGCGGAGCGGCGAATCGGTCGGCGAGCTCGTCTGCGGAGAGATTCGCGAGTTCCGCCCGGGTTTCGGGGTCGGGATCGGCGTCGATCCAGTCCGCGATCGCATCGTTCATAAGCGTTCCACCAGTTCTCGCAGGAGACCGCCCATGCGGTCGGCGGACGCCCGGCCCGCGGCGAGGACCTCCTCGTGGTTCAGGTGCTCGCCGGTGATGCCGGCCGCGAGATTCGTCACCATCGAGATCCCGAGGACGCGGGCGCCGAGCGCCCGCGCCGCGATCGTCTCGTGGACGGTGGACATGCCGACGAGGTCCGCGCCGATCGTCCGCAGCATGCGGATCTCGGCGGGGGTCTCGTAGTGCGGGCCCGGCAGCCCGGCGTAGACGCCTTCGGTCAGCGACCCGTCGATGTCGCGGGCGAGGGCCCGCAGTTCGGGGTCGTACGCGTCGACGAGGTCCACGAACTCCGCGCCCACGAGAGGTGATCGGGCCGTGAGGTTGAGGTGATCGCTGATCAGCACGGGTTGTCCGACGGTGAAGTCCTCGCGGATTCCGCCGGCCGCGTTCGTCAGGATGACGGTCGTCGCTCCGGCGGCGATGGCCGTCCGCACCGGGTGGACGACGGACGACAGGGGATGGCCCTCGTAGGCGTGGGTGCGGCCGAGCAGGACGAGGATCCGCTTGCCGCCCACCTCGACGGAGCGGATCGTTCCGGCGTGACCCGCGGCGGCGGGCGGTGTGAACCCCGGTAGATCGGCCATCGGGACGGTGCAGAGTGATTCGCCGAACCGGTCGGCGGCGGCATTCCACCCCGATCCGAGGACGACGGCGATCGAGTGTTCGGCGCAGTTCGTGTGCGCGGCGAGCGCGGCGGCCGCGGCGTCTGGCGTTCCCATGAGGCGATAGTCTTCCACTCATGCCCTATCTCGATCGCGACGGCGACGTATTCATCCTGTACCTCGGCAGCGAGGGCGAGACGGACAACGAGAACCGCTTCCATCCGGACTGGATCGACGCCACCCACGCCGCGCTGGACGAGGTGGAAGCCCATGAGGGTCCCGCCGCGCTGGTCACGACCGCGACGGGCAAGTTCTTCACGAACGGTCTGGACACCACGTGGATCTTCGCCAACACGGACAAGCTCCCGGAATACCTCGACCGGGTGCACACGATCTACAGCCGCCTCCTCGCGTTCCCTATGGCCACCGTCGCCGCCGTGCAGGGGCACAGTTTCGGTGCCGGCGCGATGCTCGCCACGTCGCACGACTTCCGGGTGATGCGCGCCGACCGCGGGTTCTACTGCCTCCCCGAGGTGTCGCTGAACATGCCCTTCACCGTGGGGATGTCGGCGCTCCTGAACACCCGTCTGCCCAAGCAGACCGCGGTGGAGGCGATGACGACGGGCCGCCGCTACGGCGGTTCGGACGCGCTCGCCGCGGGCATCGTCGACGAGATCGCGGACGGCGACGGCGTCCTCGCGGCCGCGGTGACACGAGCCGCCGCACTGACCGCCACCCGCGGCGCCAACCTCGCCGGGATCAAGCGCGGAATCCATCACGACGCCCTCGCCGCGCTCGCCACGGTGACGGACAAGAGCAACTTCAGCTTCGGGTGAGAGAATGAGCACGTGAATGCGGATGTCGAGGCGGCGGTCAGGTCAATCGAGACCGATCTGATCGCGCTGTCCCATTCGATCCACAGCGAACCGGAACTGGCGTTCGAGGAGTTCCGGAGCGTCGCGAAGATCACCGAACTGCTCACACGCAGCGGGTTCGACGTGCAGTCGGGCATCGCGGACCTGCCCACGGCGTTCGACGCCACGTTCGGCAGCGGCGACCTCGTCATCGGTATCTGCGCCGAGTACGATGCGCTCCCGGAGATCGGTCACGCGTGCGGGCACAACATCATCGCGGCGTCCGCGGTCGGTGCCGGCTTCGCGCTCGCCACGGTCGCCGGCCGGCTCGGGATCACGGTGCGGGTCATCGGGACGCCCGCCGAGGAGAGCGGCGGCGGAAAGATCGCCATGCTCGAGAAAGGCGTCTTCGACGATGTCGCGGCCGCCCTGATGGTGCATCCGGGTCCGATCGACATCACGGGAGCGACGTCCCTCGCGCTGGCCGACATCGCGGTCACGTTCACCGGCCGCGAAGCGCACGCGTCGGCCGCACCGGAGTTCGGGCGCAACGCCGCCGACGCCGCGACCGTCGCCCAGGTCGGGATCGGCCTGCTGCGCCAACACCTCTCGCCGGGGCAGCAGATCCACGGGATCGTCTCCGACGGCGGCACCGCGCCCAACATCGTTCCCGCACGCGCCGAAATGCTCTACTACCTGCGCGCCGAGACGGCGTGGGCGCTGTCCGAGCTGACGACACGCGCGGAGGCGTGTTTCGCGGCCGGCGCACTCGCCACCGGGTGCACGCACGAGATCCGGACGGTGTCGCCCACGTACACGGAACTGACGCCGGACCCGTGGCTGGTCGCGACGTACCGGGAGCAGATCATCGACATGGGACGGACACCGTTGCCGCTCGAGTGGGAGGGCGTCCGTCCGCTGGGCAGCACCGACATGGGCAACGTCACCAACGTCCTGCCCGGAATTCATCCCGTCATCGGCCTCGATTCGGGCGGCGCGGTGACGCATCAGCCTCGGTTCGCGGCGGCGTGCATCACCGGGTCCGCCGACCGCGCGGTGATCGACGGAGCGATTGCGCTGGCTCGCACGGCAGTTCGCGCGGCAACGGACGACACACAGCGGGTGCGGTTGTTGGAAGGAGTTGATCGCCGGTGAACGCGGCAGTCGACAAATGGATTCTCGCTCACACCGACGAACTCTCCCAGTGGCGTCGACACATCCACGCCAATCCCGAACTCGCGCGACACGAGTACGCGACGACGGAATTCGTGGCGACCCGGCTGGCCGCGGCCGGTCTGTCGCCCGAACTGCTGCCCGGCGGGACGGGCCTCACGTGTGATCTCGGACCGTCGGACGGTCCCCGCATCGCGTTGCGCGCCGACATCGACGCCCTTCCGCTCCAGGAACTCACCGGCGCCACGTACTCGTCGACGGTGCCGGGCGTGTCGCACGCGTGCGGACACGACGCCCACACCACGATCCTGCTGGGAACCGGTCTGGCGCTCAGCGAGATCCCCGACCTCCCGGTGGGTGTCCGGCTGATCTTCCAGCCCGCCGAGGAGGTCATGCCCGGCGGTGCGCTCGACGTCGTCGCTGCCGGACGGCTCGAGGGGGTGTCGCGGATCTTCGCCCTCCATTGCGATCCGCGGCTCGCGGTCGGCCGGGTCGGGGTGCGGCTCGGCGCGATCACGTCCGCGGCCGACACCATCGAGGTCGTGCTCGACTCACCGGGCGGCCACACGTCGCGTCCGCACCTGACCACCGACCTCGTTTTCGCGCTGGGCACCGTCGTGACCGGGTTGCCGGGCATGCTCAGCAGGCGGATCGACCCCCGCACCGGCACCGTGATGGTGTGGGGTGCCGTGAGCGCAGGCCGGGCGCCCAACGCTATTCCGCAGACCGGCATGATGACCGGCACCGTGCGGACCGGCGATCACGAGACGTGGGAGATGCTCGAGCCGCTGGTCCGGGAGATCGTCCACGGTCTGCTCGCGCCCACCGGGGTGCGGTACCAGCTCAACTACCGCCGCGGCGTCCCGCCCGTCGTTAACGACGAGGTGTCGACGCGCATGTTCGAGGACGCCATCCGCACGGTCGGCCCGGACGCCCTCGCGGACACGCCGCAGTCCGGCGGCGGCGAGGACTTCTCCTGGTATCTCGAAGAGGTTCCCGGTGCGATGGCCCGGCTCGGCGTCTGGTCGGGCGTCGGCGAGCAACTCGACATCCACCAGCCCACGTTCGATCTGGACGAGCGGGCGCTGGGCGTGGGGGTCCGGGTGCTGTCGAGCCTCGTGCTGGGCTGAGGCGCGGCGTCAGGCGGTTCTATTCGGTGCCCGGTCCGACGTTGCGGCTGTTGCGGGTGCGCAGGTCGCGCACATAGTCGGAGGGGGCCCCGGCGATCTCTGCGGCGTCGGCCATCACCCCGAGGTAGCGAGCGGACGGCAGGCCGCCCTCGTACGCGTCGAGCACGTACAACCAGGCGAGAACGGGTTCGCCGTCGGTGTCCACGCGGACGCGGATCTTGCGGTGGATGCCGAGTTCGGAGCCCTCCCATCGGTCGAGGCTGACCTCGTCCTCCTCGGGGACGTCGTAGAGCACGACGAACACCTTGGAATCGGGGTCTTCGACCACGGTGGCGAGTGCGCCCTCCCAGCCGATGTCCCCGCCACTGAACGTCAGTCGCCAGCCGTGCAGCCAGCCCGTCCCCGCCATCGGCGAGTGTGGGCAGCGCTGCAGCATCTGCTCGGGATGCATGTTGGACCCGTAGGCGGCATAGATCGACACGGCGGCAAGCCTAAACGGTGGCTAGTAATCTGTTGCATGCAGTGCACGACACGACGCGCTGCGATCGCAGGAAGAGCCGGCCGGAGACCCCGGTCGACAGTTGAATTGGAGGACAGATGACCCGAATCGTGATCATTGGTGGCGGGCCTGCCGGATACGAGGCAGCGCTGGTGGCCGCACAGCACGGCGCCTCCGTCTCCTTGATCGATTCGGACGGGGTGGGCGGCGCCTGCGTTCTGTTCGACTGTGTGCCGTCCAAGACGTTCATTGCCTCCACCGGCGTGCGCACCGACATGCGGCGCGCCACCGACCTGGGCATTGCGCTCGATCCCGAGCAGGCCACGGTCGCGCTGCCGCAGATCCACGCCCGCGTGAAGAGCCTCGCGCAGGCGCAGTCTTCCGACATCCGCACCCGCCTGCAGACGGTGGGTGTCGAACTGCTGTCGGGCACCGCCGAGATCGCCGACCCGCGACTGGGCATGGCGTCCCACCAGGTGTGTGCCACCCTCGGGAACGGCGAGAAGAAGACACTCGACGCGGACGTCGTCCTGATCGCCACGGGCGCGAGCCCCCGGGTGATCCCCGGGGCGGAGCCGGACGGCGAGCGCATCCTGACGTGGCGCGACCTCTACGACCTCGAGGAGCTGCCCACGCACCTCGTCGTCGTCGGTTCCGGTGTGACCGGTGCCGAGTTCGTGTCCGCCTACACCGAGATGGGCGTCAAGGTCACGCTGGTGTCCAGCCGCGACCGCGTTCTGCCCGGTGAGGACGCCGACGCCGCCCTCGTGCTCGAGGACGTCCTCGCCGAGCGTGGCGTCACCCTGGTCAAGCACGCCAGGGCCGATGCCGTGAAGCGCACCGAGGACGGCATCGTCGTCGTGCTCGCCGACGGCCGGACGGTCGAGGGCAGCCACGCCCTGATGACCGTCGGTTCGGTTCCCAACACCCAGGGTCTCGGACTGGAGAAGGTAGGCATCGAGCTCGACAAGGGCGGATACCTGCGCGTGGACCGTGTGTCGCGGACGCCGGTGTCCGGGATCTACGCGGCGGGCGACTGCACCGGTCTGCTGCCGCTCGCGTCCGTCGCCGCCATGCAGGGCCGCATCGCGATGTACCACGCGCTCGGTGAGGGCGTCAGCCCCATCAAGCTGAAGACCGTGGCCTCGGCCGTGTTCACCCGCCCCGAGATCGCCACCGTGGGCGTCAGCCAGGCTGCGATCGACGACGGCGAGGTGCCGGCCCGCACCGTCATGCTCCCGCTCAACACCAACCCGCGCGCCAAGATGTCCGGACTGCGCCGGGGCTTCGTGAAGATTTTCTGCCGTCCGGCCACCGGTGTGGTCATCGGCGGCGTCGTGGTGGCCCCCAACGGCTCGGAACTGATCCTGCCGATCGCGATCGCCGTGCAGAACAACCTCACCGTCAACGATCTTGCCGCGACGTTCTCGGTGTACCCGTCGCTGACGGGTTCGATCACCGAGGCGGCACGCCAGCTGATGCGGCACGACGACCTGGACTGATCCCGAAGTGTGGGATATGCATTTCACATAGTGGCTCCTCCGGTGAGATAGTCGGGGCACGGTTCGAAATCATCGACCCGTGCCTCGGCGCTCTCCCGCCCCGCAGACCCAGGACGGACAGGGTGTTCCTCACCTGATCCCTGCTTTGACGTGCCTCCTGGGAGTCGACATGCCGCAATCACTTGCCCGCCGCATGGATGGTCTGCACAGCTCCGCCATCCGTGACCTTCTCACCCTCACCGCCCGGCCCGACGTGGTCAGCCTCGCAGGCGGGCTGCCCGACCCCGAATTCATTCCGCGCGAACGGATCCGGAAGGAAGCCGAACTCGCGCTCGCGGACCCGGCCTCCGTCCAGTACGGCGAGACCACCGGGCTGCGCCGGCTCCGCGACGTGCTCGCCGCCCGGGAGGGCGCGAAGATCGGCCGGCCGCTCGGCGCCGCCGACGTCGTCGTCACCCACGGCTCGCAGCAGGCGCTGAGCCTTCTCGCGCAGGTGCTGCTCGATCCCGGCGACGTCGTGATCGTCGAGGAACCCGCCTACACCGGAGCGCTACAGGTGTTCCGGGCCGCGGAGGCCGATGTCCGGTCCGTCGCACTCGACGCCGACGGGATGGACACCGACGCCCTGCAGGGCATGCTCGAGGACGGATTGCGGCCCACGGTGGTCCACACGGTGAGCAACTTCCACAACCCTCGCGGCGTCGTCCTGGCGCCCGGCCGCCGGGAACACCTGGCCGCACTGGCGGACCGTTACGGCTTCTGGGTGATCGAGGACGACCCGTACGGTGAACTCTTCTTCGACGGGCCACCGCCCGCACCCGTCGCCGCGTTGTCGGACCGGGTGATCCGGCTGTCCAGTGCGTCGAAGATCCTGGCGCCTGCGCTGCGGGTCGGGTGGCTGCACGGCGACCGGCGGGTGTGTGAGGCCGTCGAGCTGCTCAAGCAGGGCGCGGACCTCTGCGGTTCATCGCTGACGCACCAGATCGCCGCCGGACTGCTGTCGGACGAGCCGTGGCTGGGCCTGCATCTGGAGATGCTGCGCGCCCGCTACGGGTCCCGGGCCCGGGCGCTCGCGGACGGCGTCACCTCGACGTTCGGCGACCGCGCCCGCGTGTCGTCGGCGGCGGGCGGGATGTTCTGCTGGACCGAGCTCACGGACGCGGACATCGACACGGCGGCACTGCTGCAGACCGCCGTGGACCACGGTGTCGCCTTCGTCCCCGGATCGGCTTTCGGCGTCGCCGCGGAGCACCGGAGCGCTCTGCGGCTGTGCTTCGCGACCTGTTCGGAGGACGTGCTGACGGGTGCTGCGGCGAGACTCGGCGACGCGTACGCCGATCACGCCCAGTCGTAGGTCCGTTCGACCGCCTTGTTCCACTCGGCGTAGAGCCGGGTGGACTCGGCCTCGTCCATCGCGGGTTCCCACGTCTTGTCGACGGCCCAGTTCGCGCGGATGTCGTCCTCACTCTCCCAGAAGCCGACGGCCAGCCCGGCGGCGTACGCGGCGCCCAGAGCCGTCGTCTCGTTGACGACGGGACGGATGACGGGCACGGCGAGAATGTCCGACTGGAACTGCATGAGGGTCTCGTTGACGACCATGCCGCCGTCCACCTTGAGGGAGGCTAGTTCGACGCCCGAATCGGCGCGCATCGCCTCGATCACCTCGCGGGTCTGATATGCGGTGGCCTCCAGGGCGGCCCTGGCGAGATGGCCCTTGTTCACGAACCGGGTGAGGCCGACGATGGCCCCGCGGGCGTCGGGCCGCCAGCGCGGTGCGAACAGTCCGGAGAACGCGGGCACGAAGTAGGCGCCGCCGTTGTCGTCGACCGACTTGGCCAGATCCTCGATGTCCTTGGCGGACTCGATGATTCCCAGGTTGTCGCGCAGCCACTGCACCAGTGAGCCGGTGACGGCCACCGACCCCTCGAGGGCGTAGACGGCCGGCGCGTCACCGATCTTGTAGCAGACCGTGGTGAGGAGTCCGTGCTTGCTGTGCACGGGTGTGGTCCCCGTGTTGAGCAGCAGGAAGTTCCCCGTTCCGTACGTGTTCTTCGCTTCGCCCTCCGACAGGCAGGCCTGCCCGAACGTGGCGGCCTGCTGGTCGCCGAGGATTCCGGCCACCGGCACGCCGGGCAGCGTCCCGTGCGGGCGTCCGACGCCGTAGACCTCCGACGAACTGCGGATCTCGGGCAGCATCGACATCGGGATGCCGAAATCGGCACAGATCTCCGGATCCCAGTCGAGGGTCTCGAGATTCATCAACAAGGTGCGGGAGGCGTTGGTGACATCCGTCACGTGCGTGCCCTCGGTGATGTGCCACAGAATCCAGCTGTCGATGGTGCCGAAGCAGAGCTCGCCCGCGTCCGCCTTCTCCCGTGCGCCGTCGACGTTGTCGAGAATCCACCGGACCTTCGGCCCCGAGAAATACGTGGACAGCGGCAGGCCGGTGCGCTTCCGGTACCGGCCCGGGCCCTCGTCGCCGCCGAGTTGCGTGCACAGTTCGTCGGTGCGCGTGTCCTGCCAGACGATGGCGTTGTACACGGGTTCTCCGGTGTTCCGGTCCCACACGACCGTCGTCTCCCGCTGATTGGTGATGCCGATCGCGGCGATGTCGCGTTTGGTGAGATCGGCCTTCGCGAGCGCGGACGCCACCACTTCACGGGTGTTGATCCACAGCTGGGTCGGATCGTGCTCCACCCAGCCTGCGCGCGGAAAGAACTGCTCGTGTTCCTTCTGGGCGATGCTGACCACGGCGCCGTCGTGATCGAAGATCATGCAGCGGCTGGAGGTGGTGCCCTGGTCTATCGCGGCGATGTACTGAATCACACGCATGAAGCTACTAGCCTGGCAGAGAATCCGTCGTCATCTCACAGGAGCCCGAGTTGAGTAGTCAGCCAGGTGTGCAGTTCCTCGGTCCCCGGCAGCGTGATGCCGCATGGGACAAGCTGCAGACCGAACAGTTCGACGTCGTCGTGATCGGCGGTGGTGTGGTGGGAGCCGGTGCGGCCCTCGATGCGGCCACCCGCGGGCTGAAGGTGGCGCTGGTCGAGGCACGCGATTACGCGTCCGGGACGTCGAGTCGCTCGTCGAAGATGTTCCACGGCGGTCTGCGCTATCTCGAGCAACTCGAGTTCGGACTGGTCCGGGAGGCACTCCGGGAGCGTGAGCTGTCGCTGACCACCCTCGCGCCGCACCTGGTGAAGCCGCTCAAGTTCCTGTTCCCGATCACCCACCGCGTGTGGGAGCGGCCCTACATGGCGGCGGGCATCTTCCTCTACGACCGGATGGGCGGCGCCAAATCGGTTCCGGCGCAGAAACATCTGACGCGCGCGGGTGCGCTGCGGATGGCGCCGGGGCTCAAGCGCAACTCGCTGACCGGCGGCATCCAATACTACGACACCGTCGTCGACGACGCGCGCCACACCATGACCGTCGCCCGCACCGCCGCTCACTACGGGGCGGTCGTGCGCACGTCCACGCAGGTGGTCGGATTCCTCCGGGAGGCGGACCGGGTCTCCGGAGTGCGCGTCCGGGACTGCGAGGACGGCCGCACCGCGGACGTGAAGGCGCACGTCGTCATCAACGCCACGGGGGTGTGGACCGACGAGATCCAGGCGCTGTCGCGGCAACGCGGCCGGTTCCGCGTCCGCGCGTCCAAGGGCGTCCACATCGTGGTGCCGCGCGATCGGATCGTCAGCGACGCCGCGATCATCCTCCGCACCGAGAAGTCGGTGCTGTTCGTGATCCCGTGGGGCAGCCACTGGATCATCGGTACCACCGACACGGACTGGAATCTCGATCTCGCGCACCCGGCGGCCACGAAGGCCGACATCGACTACATCCTCGGTCACGTCAACAAGGTGCTGGTGACGTCGCTGACCCACGACGACATCGACGGCGTCTACGCGGGCCTGCGTCCGCTGCTCGCGGGGGAGAGCGACGAGACGTCGAAACTCTCGCGGGAACACGCCGTCGCGCGGGTGGCGCCGGGCCTGGTCGCCATCGCGGGCGGCAAGTACACCACCTACCGGGTGATGGCAGAGGACGCCGTGGATCTCGCCGCCGACGACATTCCCGCGCGGATGGCGCCGTCCATCACGGAGAAGGTGCCGCTCGTCGGCGCGGACGGTTATTTCGCGCTGGTCAATCAGACCGTTCACCTCGGCCAGATGTACGGCCTTCACCCGTACCGCGTGAAGCATCTGCTGGACCGGTACGGTTCGCTGATCGACGAGGTGCTCGATCAGGCGAGCGGGAAACCGGAACTACTCCAGCCCATCACGGACGCACCGGCCTACCTGCAGGTCGAGGTCGTGTATGCGGCGGCGGCCGAGGGCGCCCTCCATCTCGACGACATCCTCGCCCGGCGCACGCGCATCGCCATCGAGTACTCGCATCGGGGTGTGAACTGCGCCGAGCAGGTGGCGCAACTGGTGGCCCCCGTCCTCGGCTGGGACGCCGACGCCGTCGACCGTGAGGTGAAGACGTATCAGGCGCGGGTGGAGGCGGAGGTGCAGTCGCAGGCCCAGCCGGACGACCTGTCGGCCGACGCGTTGCGGGCGGCGGCGCCCGAGTCGCGGGTGGAACTGCTCGAACCACCGGTCAGTGTGTCAGAAATACCTTGATGACCACGATGATCGTCGCGATCACGGCGAGGCCGAACGCGGCGAGGTGCGTGCCGTTCGTGACCCTTTCGCGGCGGAGGCGGCTGATCACGTAACTGATCGACCCGATACGGGCGATCATCACGATCTCGGCGGTCAATTGCGCGGTTCTCGGTTCCAGCCAGCCCAGCAGGGCCGTGCCGAGGATCACGGCAGGCACCACCGCGGACGTCAGGACGGGGACACTGTCCCGTAGTTCCCGTAGGCGTTCGGTGCTGGACAGTGATCTGCCCAGCCGGAGCGTCTGGCCTACCGACTCGGCGAACACGTGGGCGAGAAACGTGGACAGCGCGGCACCGACGACGATGGCGATGCCCAGGGTCTCCTGGGATTTGGTGACCGGGATGAGCGCGGCGAGCACCAGGATGTTGCCGTAGATGTAGGCGCTGATGCGGCTCGCCGCATGGTCGGGCGACAGCGGCTCGTCGCTGATCAGCGGCGGGCGGTTCAAGAGCCTCGGAAGGTCCCAGTCCATCCTTCGAGCATTCCACGATCTCGTCGGTCAGCGGGTGTGGACGAGCGATTTCGGGGCGTGGGCGGCGACGACTCCCGACAGAGCCATGACGACGAGGGCTGCGACAGCGATGTATTCCATGTGACCGAGCATCGTCCCGGAACCCGTGAGCGGTGTGGGCGTTGTCTGTGAGCTCCCTGGGAACTCAGACCTTCGGGCTGTAGTGCTGGGGGTCGTCGCGCCGGCCGAGCGGTGGAAGATTGCGTCGGGGTGTGTGGACGAGCGGAGCGTGCGCGGGGGCGCGTCCGGTCTCGCGGTCCCAGCCTGCGCGGGCGCGCGGGTGGTAGCGGTAGCGCCAGGGCACGAGCCGGAAGACGGCGCCCACGGCGCGGCCGGCGAGGGTGTGCAGGCGCTCGTCGCGTGTGGTCCAGCGGTAGCCGAGGAGGTCGCGGACCGGTTGGTCGTACATGCCGACCGTCAGCCACACGAAGCCCTTCGCCACCGGGATACGGAGGATCGCCCAGATCGGGTCGGGTAGCCACGACAGGAACGGGGGAACGCCGAGACCGGACAGGTCGAGGACGTCGCGGGTGGCCTTGTTGTCCTCGAGGACGTTGCGGCACATGTGATCCCAGTACTCCTGGAACGCCTCCCAGGTTTCCGGGACGGGGCGCATGCTCATTCCGTACAGGCGGTACCACTGGATGTGCTCGGTGAACAGCCGGCTCTTCTGGTCTTCGGTGAGGCCACCCATGAAGTGGTCGCCCGTGAGGATGGTGCCCATGAAGAACGTGGCGTGCGCCCAGTAGAACGTGTCGGGGTCGAGGGCGTGGTACCTGCGGCCGTGTTTGTCGATTCCCTTGATGTTGTCGTGATACCCCCGCACCTGCTCGGCGGTCTGCTGAGCACGGTCGCCGTCGAAGACGACGCCGCCGATCGGGTACAGCGACCGGTAGAGCCGCTCCCATCGCTCGTCGAAGAAGCGGGAATGTTCCTCGACGCCCGCGCCGAGTCCGGGATGCATGTTCTGCATCGACCCGGCCCAGACGCCCTGCAGCATTCCGCGCCAGTCGCCGAAATACTTCCAGGTCAACGAGTCGGGGCCGAGGGGGACTGGGGCGGAGGCCGGGACGGGCGTACCGTCCGGGTTCAAGTGACTACGCACGTTGTCAGACTAGGATCTGACAACACACGTAGTCAAGGATCGGAGCGAGAAAAGTGACGCTGGAGGACCGGCGGGAAGCACGGCGGAATTCGCTACTCCGCGCGGGCGTCGCGCTGCTCGGAGCCCCGGACGGGCCCGCGGTGAACGTGCGCGCGGTCTGCCGCGCCGCGTCGCTGACCGAACGGTACTTCTACGAGTCGTTCCAGGACCGGGACGAATTCGTGCGCTCGGTCTACACCGCAGTGGGTGACGAGGCGCAGGCCGCTCTCGTGGAGGCGGTCGCGTCCACCGAGACCGCGCGGGAGCGCGCCGAGGCCGCCGTGGACGCGTTCGTGAAACTCATGGTCGACGATCCCGCCATGGGCCGCGTGCTGCTGCTCGCACCGCTGTCGGAACCCGCGCTGAGCAGGCGGGGCATCGACCTGATGCCCGGCTTCGTCGCACTCGTGCACGACCAGCTGTCCGCCGTCGACGACGAGGTGGAGAAACAGCTCGTCGCGGTCGGTGTGGTGGGCGCGCTCACGACGCTGTTCATCGGATATCTCGACGGAACTGTTGCCGCGTCGCGCGAGCAATTCGTCGCTCATTGCGTCACTCTGGTGGTGGAGGCAAACAAGGCCGGCCACGAGTGAGGTGCGCATGCCGTTCCAGGTATCCGTGGACGATCCGACTCGCCCGCAACCCGAGCTTCGGGTACTCGACCGCAAGTTCTTCCAACTCGTCGGCGAGTTCGTCTACGTCCACGGCGACACGGTGGTGACGGTGCCCGGTTGCGCCCCGATGCCGTGCCTTCTCCGCACGGATCTGGCATCGATCCCCGCGCCGCTGCAAGGCCTGCTCACCCCGTACGGCCGGCAGCTGCTTCCGGCGATCATGCACGACGACCTCTGCAAACGTGCGAGCGCGCAGGGACCGGCGGGAAACACGCTGCGACGGCACGCGGACGAACTGTTCCGGCTCGCCCTGCTCGACGAGGGCGTCGGACCGTTCCGCAGCCGCATCTTCTGGGTCGGCGTCGAGGTCGGCCGGTTCTGGACGTTCACCGACGTCGCCCGGTTCCTGCTCATCGCGCACCAGGTGCTCGGGATGCTGTGCTGGGTAGTGGGCGTGCCGTGGGCGTTGGCGACCGCGCACTTCGGCCTGGCCGCGCTCTTTCTCGTGCTTCCGGTCGTGCTGTCGCTGTTGTGGCGCAGAGACTTTCCCGTCGCCCTGCTCGGGTGCCTTCTCCTGCCCGTCATCGCGCCGACGTATCTGCTGACGATCGCCACGGCCGCGGTGCTGTGGGTGCCGGACGGTGCCGCGTGGTTGTTCGGCCGCAGACGGACTCGCAGACCGCCGCCGCTCGGACCGCCGACCACCGTCCTTCGCTAATCCACCATCGGCGGCTGACAGTACGTGCAGAAGAAGATCTGCTGCTGACCGAGGTCGTGGCCTTCGATCACCGTCCCGCAACGGCGGCAACGCTTTCCGGCACGCCCGTACACCCACGGCCGATGTCGGACGGAGTTGTTCTTGTCGATGTGAATCATGCGATGCGCGAGCGTGATCAGCGCGGGCAGGTCGGCCACGCCGCTGGACGGAGTGTAGGGATGGACGCCGCGGAGGAAGCAGACCTCGTTGCGGTACACGTTGCCGAGACCGGCCAGGTTGCGCTGGTCGACCAGGGCGAGACCGATGGGCTGGTCACCGGCCGCCCGCAGGTTGCGGATCGCCGTGTCGGCGTCCCAGTCCGGCCCCAGCAGATCCGGGCCGAGGTGGCCGACCGCGGAATCCTCGTCGTCACGCCCCAGGATCTCGGTGATGCCGAGCGAGAATCCGACCGCCACCCTGTCATCGGTGGCGAGCACGATCCGGGCCTGGTGCGTGGGACGGCGCCACTTCGTGTCGTGCGCGTAGACGTGCCACGCGCCTTCCATCTTCAGATGCGTGTGGATCGAGTAGTCGCCGACCCGGATGAGAAGGTGCTTCCCGCGGCTGACCACCTCGTCGACGAGTTGGCCGGACAGGTCGACGGTGGCGTACCGGGGGACCCGCACGTCGCAGCGGGTCAGCACCTTGCCCGCGAGGGCGTCGCGAAGCGAGTTGGCGGTGCGCCAGACGGTGTCGCCTTCGGGCATCTCAGGCTCGCAACCGGAATCCGCGAGGGGTGGGCGAGAAACCGGCCTCGGTCAGGATCGGCGCGAAGTCGCTGCCGTGGATGGTGTCGCCGTCGACCTTCTCGACGACGATCTTGTCGATCCCGCCGCGCTTGACCACACCGGCGAGCGTGACCGCCGCGGTGCGGAGAACGCCGGGGTCGTCGGTGAAGGTGAGGATGGTGCGCCCGCCGCGCTCGACGAACAGGATCAGTTCACCCTCCACGAGCACCACCAGACCGCCGGCCTTGCGTCCCGGCCGGTGCGCGGGCGCGTCATCGCCGCGCTTCGGCCAGGGGAGAGCCGCACCGTATGGGTTGGCGGGATCGCTGGCGGCGAGAGTCACAGCGGGCAGGGTGGTGTGCCTGCCCTCGAGCGAGTCGCCGTAGCTCCGGAGTCGGTCCACCACGGGCGGGGTGGAGAACTGTGCACCGCCGAGCGACTCGACGAAATGTCCTCGCCGGCAGCGGCCGTTGTCCTCGAACGTGCCCAGCACCTTGTACATCAGCGCGAATCCGCCGGGAACGTTCTCGGTCATCACGGACCCGCGCGTCACCACCCCGTACCGCTCCAGGAGCAGTTCGGCCGTGGCGCTGGCACGCAGCGTGGCATCGGATTCGGCGGCGGGGAGGATCGACCACCTTCCCCCGACCGTGGGCGGTGCGGTGCGCACCGGGACCGTCAGGCTGCGGTACGCGCGGGCGCGTGGGGGTCGTCGCGGCGACCGGTGGCTCGTGGTGGTCCTGGACGTGTCCGACAGCAGGGCACGCACCGGGGCGAGCGTGTCGTTGCCGATGTGGCCCAGCCACACCAGATCCCACAATGCGGTGGCCAGCGCGGTGTCGTCGGACATCTCGAGGGTGTCCGCGAGTTGCCGGAAGAAGTACGCGCCGCCGCCGGACAGCGTGTCGAGCACCCGGCGCTGGACATCGGACAGATCCGATTCCGCGGGCGTGGTCAGCGTGAGCGGTGCGGTGTCGGCGGGGTGGAGGCACACCCACCCGTCCTTGCCGGAGATGCTGCCCGCGCCCGACCACAGGACCTCGCCGGTGGAGGTGAGTTCGTCGAGCATGGCGGGGGAGTAGTCGGCCACCCGGGACGGCAGGATCAGTGACTCGAGTGCCGAGGCGGGCACCGGGACGCCGGCAAGCTGTTCCACCACGGTCGCGACGCCGTCGATGCCGCGCAGCGTGCCCCCCACGTGCTGCCAGCCCGGGAGGAAGCGGCCGAGCGTCGCGGTGCTGACCGGTTCTACCTCCTGCCGCGCCGCGGCCAGCGAGCGCCTGCGGAGTCGGCGGAGAACCTCGGCGTCGCACCATTCGCTTCCCGTCGCGCCGGGGCGGAACTCGCCCTCGACCACCCGCTTGCCCTGCGCGAGTCGCTGCAGCACGTCACGGGCCACCGCGGAACCGAGCCCGAAACGGGCGGCGGCGTCGGTGATCGTGAACGGACCGTGGGTGCGGGCGTACCGGCTGATCAGGTCGGCCAGCGGATCGTCGACGGGTTCGATGAACGCGGCGGGAACACCGATGGGTAGCGGCACCCCGAGCCCGTCGCGCAGGCGGGCAGCATCCTCGATGGCCGTCCACCATTCGTGACCGGCGAAGGAGACGGCGAGCGCCCGCTTCGCGCGGACGAGTTCGTCGAGCCAGGGGGTGGGATCGCTGGTCGACCGTGCGGCGACCTCGTCGGAGGTGAGCGGACCCAGGAGGCGCAGCAGGTCGGCGACGCCTTCGAGATCTTTCGCCTTGCGGTCGGGAAGCAGGCGCTGGAGTTCGAGTTCGGCGTGGGCGATGACGTCGGCGTCGAGCAGTTCGCGCAGTTCCACCCTGCCGAGCAGTTCCGCGAGCAGCGTCGAGTCCAGGGACAGCGCCGCCGCCCGGCGTTCGGCGAGCGGGCTGTCGCCCTCGTACATGAACTCGCCGACGTAGTTGAACAGCAGCGCGCCGGCGAACGGCGACGGCGACTGCGTCTCCACCTCGACGATGCGGATCTGGCGACGCGCGAGCCTGCGGAGCAGGTCCTTCAGCGCCGGTAGGTCGTACACGTCCTGCAGGCACTCGCGGACGGTCTCGAGCAGGATCGGGAACGTCGGATACCGGCGGGCCACGTCGAGCAGCTGGGCGGACCGCTGCCGCTGCTGCCAGAGCGGTGCGCGCTTTCCGGGGTTGCGGCGCGGCAGCAGCAGCGCCCGGGCCGCGCACTCACGGAACCGGGACGCGAACAGTGCCGAACCGCCGACCTGTTCGGTGACGATGTCCTCGATCTCGTCGGTGTCGAAGACGAATAGGTCGGCGCCGGGCGGGGTGTCCTCGGTGTCGGGAAGACGCACGATGATGCCGTCGTCGGAGGCCGTCGCGTTCGAGTCGAGGCCGTACCGCTCGCTCAGCCGCGCACTCACGGCCAGCGCCCACGGAGCGTGAACACGCTGGCCGTACGGCGAATGCAGGATCAGTCGCCAGTCGCCGAGCTCGTCACGGAATCGTTCGACCACCAGGGTGCGGTCGGTGGGGACCTGCCCGGTGGCGGTCTTCTGCTCGGCGACGAGCTGAACGAGATTGTTCGTGGCGTTCTCGTCGAGCCCGCCGGTGCGGCAGCGTTCCTGCACCTCGATCTCGTGCCCGAGAGAGATCTCCTGAAGGAACTGCCCCAGCGCCTCGCCCAGTTCCGCCGGCCGGCCCAGGCCGTCACCGTGCCAGAACGGCAGCCGCCCCGGCTGCCCGTAGGCGGGGCTGACCAGCACCCGGTCGAACGTGATCTCCTCGATCCGCCAGCTGGTGGCCCCGAGCGCGAAGACGTCGCCGACCCGCGATTCGTACACCATCTCCTCGTCGAGTTCGCCGACGCGGGACGCCTTCTCACCGACCATGTAGACCGTGAACAGACCGCGGTCGGGGATGGCGCCACCCGAGGTGACCGCCAGCCGCTGCGCGCCGGGGCGTCCGGTGAGCGTATTGGCCTCGCGGTCCCAGACGAGGCGGGGCCTGAGCTCGGCGAACTCGTCGGACGGGTAGAGGCCGGCGAGAAGGTCGAGGGTGGACTCGTACGCCGAGCGGGGCAGCGTTGCGAAGGAACCGCTACGCCGGACCGTCTCGAACCAGTCGTCCACGTCGATCGGCTCGAGCGCGGTGGCCGCCACCGTGTGCTGGGCGAGGATGTCGAGCGGGTTGGCGGGGACGGCGAGCGCCTCGATCTTCCCGGTGACCATGCGCTCGACGGTGACCGCGCAGTGCACGAGATCGGTGCGGTGCTTCGGGAACACGACACCCCGCGAGATCTCCCCGACCTGGTGTCCGGCGCGGCCGACTCGCTGCAGACCGTTCGCCACCGACGGTGGTGCCTCGACCTGGATCACCAGATCGACCGCGCCCATGTCGATTCCGAGTTCGAGGCTGCTCGTCGCGACCACGCACCGCAGTCGCCCCGACTTCAGGTCGTCCTCGATCAGGGCCCGCTGGTCCTTGCTGACCGACCCGTGGTGGGCGCGGGCGAGGAGGGGGTCCGCGCCGAAATTGACCTCGGACGGCGTGCCGATCTGCGAGGCCGGTTTCGGGTTCTTGTCGACGGCGGTCCCGGCGCGTTCGGCGTAGATCTCGTTGAGCCGAGCCGTCAGGCGCTCGGCGAGGCGCCGCGAGTTGGCGAACACGATGGACGACCGGTGCGCCAGGACGAGGTCGACGATCTGTTCCTCGACGTGCGGCCAGATCGACCCCGCCTGCGGGGTCGCCGACGCCGAACCCTCGGCGGGTTCGGCGAGGCCGAGTTCGGTCATGTCCTCGACCGGCACCTGCACGGTGAGGTCGAACGTCTTCGGCGACGGCGGCGCGACGATCCGGATGGGGGCCGAACCGGACAGGAACCGGCCCACTTCCTCGTGCGGGCGCACCGTCGCCGACAGCCCGATGCGCTGCGCCGGGGTGGCGAGAAGCTGGTCGAGACGTTCGAGCGACAGGGCCAGGTGGGCGCCGCGCTTGGTGCCTGCCACCGCGTGCACCTCGTCGACGATGACGGTGTCGACCTGGGTCAGCGTCTCACGCGCGGCGGACGTGAGCATGAGGAACAGCGACTCGGGGGTGGTGATGAGGATGTCGGGCGGATTCTTGATCAGGGCGCGCCGGTCACCTGCCGGTGTGTCGCCGGAGCGGACGCCCACCGAGATCTCCGGCGGGGAGAGCCCGAGCCGCTTGGCTGTCTGCGTGATCCCGACGAGCGGGGCGCGCAGGTTGCGTTCGACGTCGACACCCAGGGCCTTGAGCGGGGAGATGTAGAGGACCCTGGTCTTGCGGTCCGTTCCGTCGGTGGCGGCGAGTTGGTCGAGGGACCACAGGAACGCGGACAGCGTCTTGCCCGAACCGGTCGGGGCCACGACGAGCGTGTGCGCGCGGCTGGCGATCGACTCCCACGCACCGAGCTGCGCGGCCGTCGGCGCCGGGAAGGCGCCGTCGAACCACTCGCGGGTGGCAGCGGAAAACCTGCCCAGGACGTCGCTCACCGTTCCATAGTGCACCGGGGGTGTGACAGGCAGCGGGAACATACCGTGCGGTCTCTGGAATCCAGTTCGGTCTGGGATGTTCATCCCCGAGGTGGCACGGGCGATTGCGTCGGGACTCGCGTCGTTTCTGCTCTCGGTCGGCGCTGGAATGCCGACGACGGTCACCTCGATGCTCAGTGGTGAGATTCCGCGGAGGCACTGTCCGGCGCGCGGCGCGCGGCCGTACTCGCCGACAAGGCCAGCTCGAGAAGTCCCTCCGCCGCGCCGGTGCAGTCTCGCTGCGGCTGATCGTCGAGAGTGTCGAACGCTCGTTACCCGCGGCGCTCGGTTGCAACTCACCGAACAAGCTCCTGGTCGAGGTGCTGCGCGTGTCGGCAGCAGACGCGTCGGCACGGGTGGCGGCCGCCCGCGACCTCGGTCTGTTTCATACAGCTTCGGGCGAGCAGATGGAGGCAGCGCTGCCGGAAACCGCCTCCGCGCAACGGGATGGCGACATCGGTGCCGACCATGCACGCGTAATCCGGAAGATCATGCGAAAGATCCCGCATGCGGTCACCAACGCCGACGTCGCATTGGCGGAGTCCATCCTGGCGCAGTGTGCGAGAGAAGGTACACCCGAAGATGTCGAGAGTGCCGGCCACCGCCTCCTCGCTCATCTCGATCCCGACGGAAACCTGGGTGACGATCGTGATCGCTCCCGGCGGCGTGGTGTTTCGCTGGGCCGTCAGGATTCCGAACTGATGTCGAAGATCTGCGGTGAACTCGACCCCACAGCGCGCGCTCTGCTCGACCCGATCCTCGCGAAATGGGCTCGCCCCGGGATCAACAACCCGGACGACCCGGAGTCACCGTCTGGCGACGCCGACAATCCGTCGATCGAACGTGAAGCACTGGTGGCGGCGGCAGCGCGTGACACTCGCACTGCTGCGCAGAGAAACCACGACGCCCTCAGCGCGATATTCCGGGTCATGCTGGAATGCGAGATCCATGGCCGGCATCGGGGTCTGCCCGTCACGGTGATCATCACCATGACTCTCGACCAACTCGAGAATGCGGCAGGCGGCGTGACCACCACGGCCACCTGCGGACTCCTTCCCCTCGGTGACGCGCTGAAGCTCGCCGAACGCGCCCACCCGGTGCTCGTCGTGTTCGACCACGACGGCCGGCCCCTGCATCTGGGACGGCGCCGACGAGTGGCGAGCGCGGACCAACGCCTCGCTCTCATCGCCGCCGAAGGCGGATGCACACGACCTGGTTGCGCGGCCCCGGCCAGCATGTGCGCGGTGCACCCCCTGCAGGAGTGGCGCAACGGCGGATACACCGACAGCGCACCGAATGGATTCCACCACCGGACATCGACCCGGACAGAAACCCGCGAATCAATCACCGACATCACGCCGGTGAGCTGATCGCCCGCGCTCGCCGAAAAGCCCGCGACCGGGCATGTGCCGAGGACGGTGTGCCCTAGCTGTGCGCCGCCCCTCACACTGTCGTGAGTTTCGCCGTCGCCGGAGCGAACGACGGCGACGGCAACTCGACGGTGGCGGGCTCGTGCTCGGAGACCACCACGTAGGCGCCCACAGCGAGTAGCGCCAGAGCAACTGCGCGGATCAACTTGAACACGTTGTCTCGCTTCGGTCGAAGGGGCGGTGTGTCACGGGTGTAGCCGTCAGACAGTAGACGAGGGCACCGACAGCTACGGTGGAGTAATGACTGCTGCAGGGGACAGCCGCGAACTCGACCGACTCCGGGAGGCCGCACAAGCCCGCCTCGAGAAGGGGGTGGGGGACGGAAAGCTGACATTGGAGGAGTATTCGGAGCAAGCCGCGATCGTCTGGTCCCGCGACGTCGACGTCGAAGGTCTTCGGCGGCTGGTCCCCGTCGAAGCTCCAGCGGCGCCGGTGTCGCGACCTCAGTCCACCATCGTCGGAATCTTCGGCGACACCAAGCGTTCCGGCCGCTGGTCGCTCGCCGTCAAGACACTGGCCCTGCTCGTGTTCGGGGACGTGAAGCTCGACCTCCGGTCGGCCGTGATCGGCGCCCGCACGTCGACGATCACGCTCGTCACACTGTTCGGCGACAGCACGATCACCGTTCCGGAGGGCGTGCACGTCGAGGTGGGTGGTTTCGACCTCTTCGGCGACCGCGAACTCGACGCCGGTGCACAGGATCCCGGGCCCGCAGCCCCGACGATCCGCATCGTGTCGTACTCGCTGTTCGGTGACCTGAGGGTCCGCACCCGCTAGTCGCGGCCGAGGCGCTCCAGCAACGCCGACTTGATCGCCGGACGTCCCGCTGCGACGAGCGTGAAGGTGGCTTCACGCATGAGGCGTTCGGCGGTGTTCCCGGCGAGCAGTGACGAGCTGCCCTTCGCCGTGACGAGGGCGGTGGCGGTGCGGATGGCGAGTTCCGAAGCGCGGGCCCGTGCTTCGGCGATCTCGGCGCGGCCTTCGAGTGCCGCGTTCAGGTCGAGTCGTGCGCGTGCGGCCTGCTCTTCGAACGGGTCCGCGTCGACGCCGAGAGCCTCCAGTTCGCTGATCGCCCGGCGGGTGATCCCCATCGCCATGCACCCGTTGATCCACGAGCCGAACAGCTGGCTCTTCGCGAAGTCGTCGGGGGAGACGACGGCACTCACCAGATCGCGTGGCACGGCGAGCCCGTCGAATGTCAACCGGACCGTGTTGGACCCGCGGGCCGCGATCAGCGGGAGTTCCTCGGCGGTGAGTCCCCGAAGCGGTTGCGCGGGAATGATGACGTGCACGATGGAGTCGTCGAATTCGTCGCGCGCCGACACCTGGAGCAGATCGACGATGCCCCAGCCGGTGACGAACGGCGACACCCCGTCGAGCACGTAGCCGTCGTCGACGCTGCGTGCCCACAGAGTGGGCGGGACGGGAATCGCTCCGGCCAGGGCGACACCGGCCCGGACGGTGCCGTCGATGAGCCCGTCGAGGTAGCGACCCTGCAGAGACGTGTTCGGCGAATCGGCGAGACCGGCGACGACGCCGTGATGCTGCATCCACGTGAACGCCGTCGTGAGGCAGCCGCCGCACAACGTCTCGATCACGTCGACCAGCACCGACGGCGTCACACCTTCTTCGCCCGGTGCCGCGAGTCCGTAGAAGCCGTCGGCGGCGAGAGTCTCGAAGTGACTGTCGGGAATCTCGCCGTCGGCATCGACGCTGTCGGCCACCGGGAACAACACGTTCTCGGCAATCTCACGCGCCATCTCGGTCCAGTTGCTCACGCCCCGAGAGTAGCCGGTCGACGCCGCCGATCAGGTGAACTCCACCCCTTGCGCGAGCGGGAGTCGATCGGAGTAGTTGACGGTGTTCGTCGCGCGGCGCATGTAGGCCTTCCATGCGTCGGATCCGGACTCGCGTCCGCCGCCCGTCTCCTTCTCGCCGCCGAACGCCCCGCCGATCTCCGCACCCGACGTGCCGATGTTGACGTTCGCGATGCCGCAGTCGGAACCGTCTGGCGCGAGGAACCTCTCGGCCTCACGCTGATCGGTGGTGAAGATCGACGACGAAAGCCCTTGGGGCACTTCGTTGTGCAATGCGATCGCCTGGTCGAAGTCGTCGTAGGTGAGGACGTAGAGGATCGGTGCGAACGTCTCCTCCTGCACCACCGACGTCTGCGCGGGCATCCGGACGAGGGCGGGCGAGACGTAGTAGGCGGAGTCGCTGCCACCGCTGCGTTCGCCGCCGCAGACAACGGTCCCGCCGTCGGCGCGGGCCTTGTCCAACGCGGTCTGCATGGCCTCGAACGCGGAGCGGTTCACCAACGGACCGACGAGGACACCGTCGTCGAACGGGTTCCCGACCTTCAACTGGCCGTACGCCGAAGAAATGCGCTGCACCAGCTCGTCGGCGACGGAGGAGTGCACGATCAGCCGCCGCAGGGACGTGCAGCGCTGGCCCGCGGTGCCCGCGGCGGAGAAGACGATTCCCCGCACGGCCAGATCGAGATCGGCGGACGGGGCCACCACCGCTGCGTTGTTGCCGCCCAGCTCGAGTAGACATTTGCCGAAACGCGCGGCGACGCGCGGACCCACGGCGCGACCCATCCGCACCGACCCGGTGGCGCTGACCAGCGCCACGCGTGCGTCGTCGACGAGACGCTCGCCGACGTCCCCCGCGCCCTGGACCAGGGCGTGGATCCCGGCGGGTGCACCGACGTCGCGGGCAGCGCGCGCCAGCAGCGCATCACAGGCGATCGCGGTGAGCGGAGTCCGATCCGACGGCTTCCACACCACCGTGTCGCCGCAGACCAGCGCGACGGCGGTATTCCACGACCACACCGCGACGGGGAAATTGAACGCCGAGATCACCCCGACGACTCCCAGTGGGTGCCACGTCTCCATCAGCCGGTGTCCCGGACGTTCCGAGGCCATCGTCCTGCCGTACAACTGGCGTGACAGACCGACCGCGAATTCGCAGATGTCGATCATCTCCTGCACTTCGCCCTGCGCCTCGGACGGAATCTTGCCCGCCTCGAGGGTGACCAGTTCCGCCAGGTCCGTCTTGTGTTCCGTCAGAAGCTGACCCAGGCGGCGCACCACCGCGCCGCGTTGGGGGGCGGGAACGGTACGCCACTCGAGGAAGGCGTCGTGCGCTGCGGTGATCGCCCGGTCCACGTCGTCCGTGCTGCTCGCGGTCACCGTGCGCAGTTCGGTCCCGGTGATCGGGGTTCGCGCGACGAGCGGTCCACCGGCGTCGGTGATCTCGGCGCCGCACCGGATCAGTGCTTCCTCGGCGCGTCGGCACAACTCCTCGGGGGCGGGAAGGTTCACGATGCTGTCCTCTCTCGGGTTCGATCCTGCTGCTGTCGGTAGAGCGTGAACGGGTCGTGCACAGGCCGGCCGAGGGTCTCGGCGAGCCATGGTGGGTGGTCGGGGCCGGAGTCCACCGCCACCGGGAGGTAGTCCTCGTAGAGAATGGGCTCCGCGACGTCTTCCTCGCCGGAGAGTCGGTGGCTGAAGTACGCCAGCCCGCTCGCCTCGAGTTCGGCTTCAGTCCGCGGAAACTCGCGTTCCCAGCGGGCGGAGTCGGCGTCCGCCAGACGGTCGCACAGTTCCCGTCCCTCGGGTGTCAGTGCGATGCCGCGCGACTCCGCAACGACGACTCCGCGTGGTTCGCCGGCGGCGCGGAACGACGCCTGCCGCTGAAGTACGTCCGGGCCGCCCCATGCGGGCGGTCCCTGGATGCGGCCGATCATCGTGAGGCCGCGGCGCGCCGCACGCAGGCACAGGTCGTCGAGGTCGAAGACCCGTGGCGCCAGATGGACGACGCGGACGCTCGTGCGCCCACCGATGTCGGCGGCGACGGGGGAGATACGTTCGAACTCGGCGTGCCAGGACCGGTCGGCCGCGGTGTCCGGCGATGCGAAGGCCGTGGCCGCCAGTGCGACGAACCGCTCCGCCGTCGGTGCCGTCAGCCCGCCTTCCTCGGTCGCGAGCGCGGCCAGGTGCAGCACCTCCGTGGGAAACACCGTGCGCGCGGCGAGAACGTTCTCGAGGCGGCGCTGCCGGTCGCAGTCGAAGAACCGGCGATCGGCGGTGGTGAGCATCGACGTGAACATCCCGAACGGGTTGCGGGCCAGTTCGATCGGATCGACGGGACGAAACGCCGTCGAGACGACGGGCGCGGGTGCGGGCGCGTCGCGCAGGTCGTAGCAGCCGACGGGGTGCATTCCGAAGCCCGCGAACAGGATGGCCGCCTGGCGCAGCTCCGTGGGTCCACCGAGCCTGATCGCGCCGCGGCGTTCGGATGTGATCCGGGCCAGGCCGCCACGGCGTTCGGCGTCGGCAGGGTGTCGCGCCGCGAAGTCCGCGTTGACCGCACCGGCCACCTCGGCCAGTGTGTCGTATGCGGGCACCTCCCGGCCGTACGTCGCGGCCAGTGCCCGGGCAAAGCGGGCGCGGAGCTCCCACGTTTCAACCATGATGCACCTCCGCTGGGCTAGCCTGCGCTGGTGGTGGAATCTTTTCGTAGCGACGCACCCCATACTCCTCTCGACGACATCGATCGGGTACTGATGCAGGAGTTGGTGGCCGACGGCCGGGCGACTCTGGCGACACTCGCCGAGAAGGCGGGGCTGTCGATCTCTGCCGTGCAGTCCAGGGTGCGCAGGCTCGAGGCCCGCAAAGTGATCCGCGGGTACACCGCGAAGATCGATCCGGATGCGCTCGGGCACGGTCTGTCCGCATTCGTCGCGATCACTCCTCTCGATCCGTCGCAGCCCGACGATGCACCCGCCCGGTTGCGGAACCTCCCCGCAATCGAAGCGTGCCACTCGGTCGCGGGGGAGGAGAGCTACGTGCTGCTGGTGCGCGTCGCTTCCCCGCGGGAGCTGGAACACCTGCTGCAGGAGATCCGTGCCACCGCCAACGTACACACGCGCAGCACCATCATCTTGCAAACATTTTACGACAGATGAGCCCTGTTCCGGATATGTTGCCGAATCGTCGCCGGTTCACAGGAATTTTGACGTAATCTCGTCGGTATGAGCACAGCGATTCGATTTACCGGAGATGGGGGCGAGCTGCCGGCGAGCCAGGTGCACGACGTGCTGCGCGAGCGCATTCTGGTCGACGGTTTCGACCTGGTGCTCGACCTGGAACACTCACGCGGTACGCATCTCGTCGACCAGCGCGATGGCACCAGCTACCTGGACATGTTCGGATTCTTCGCCTCGTCCGCGCTGGGGATGAACCACCCGGAACTGGCGGACGACGACGCCTTTCGCCGGGAACTGGCGGCGGCGGCGATCAACAAGCCGAGCAATTCCGACATCTACACCGTCCCGATGGCACGGTTCGTCGAGACGTTCGCCCGGGTGCTGGGCGATCCCGCACTGCCGCATCTCTTCTTCATCGACGGGGGCGCACTCGCCGTCGAGAACGCTCTGAAGGTGGCGTTCGACTGGAAGAGCAGGCTCAACGAGAGCCGCGGCCTCGACCCGGCGCTCGGCACGAAGGTGCTCCATCTGACCGAGGCGTTCCACGGGCGCAGTGGATACACGATGTCGCTCACCAATACCGAGCCCGGCAAGGTGGCGAGGTACCCCAAGTTCGACTGGCCGCGCATCGACTCCCCGTACCTCGCGGACGGGCGGGACGTCGTCGAGGCCGAGCGTCACGCACTGGACCAGGCGCGGCGCGCGTTCGCCGAGAACCCCTCGGATGTGGCGTGTTTCATCGCCGAGCCGATCCAGGGAGAGGGGGGAGACCACCACTTCCGCCCGGAATTCTTCCGGGCGATGGAGGCGCTCTGCCGTGAGAACGACGCGCTCTTCATTCTCGACGAGGTGCAGACCGGGTGCGGTCTCACCGGCACTGCCTGGGCGTACCAGCAATTGGGAGTGCATCCGGACGTCGTCGCGTTCGGCAAGAAGACTCAGGTCTGCGGCATCATGGCCGGCGGCCGGGTGGACGACATCCCCGACAACGTGTTCGCCGTCAGCTCGCGGATCAACTCCACCTGGGGTGGCAACCTCACCGACATGGTGCGGTCCCGCCGGATCCTCGAGATCATCGAGGAGGACCGGCTCGTCGACCGGGCCCGGATGACCGGGGCGCATCTCCTCGAACGACTGCGGGAACTCGCACGCGCGAATCCCGACGTGACCGAGCCGCGGGGACGCGGCCTCATGTGCGCGATCACCCTCCCCACTCCGCAGCGGCGGGACCGCGTCGTCGCCGACCTCAGGGACCGGGAGCGGGTGCTGATCCTGCCGACCGGCAAGCGCGGGATCAGGTTCCGCCCACCCCTGACGGTGACGACCGCGGAACTCGACGCCGCCGTGGATGCACTGGCCCGAGTGCTGGGCGGTACCGTCGACGCATGACGCCGATACCGCTCACGTCCGTGCCCAATCTGCGAGACGTCGGTGGCTACCGAACCCGGGACGGCGCGAAAGTGCGCACCGGCGTGTACTTCCGTTCGACCGATCTCAGCCGTATCGCGGACACGGACATGCCGCTGCTCGACGGCCTCGGGATCCGGACGGTGTACGACCTGCGCACCGCGGACGAGCGCGACGCGGCGCCCGACAAACTCCCGGACGGCGCTCGCGCGGTGGTGTTGGACGTGCTCGCCGACAAGGGGATCCGGTCCATCCCCGCGCAGATGCTCCAGGTGATCGCCGATCCGATGATCGCCGAACGGGAACTCGGCGGCGGACGCGCGATCGAGTACTTCGAGGGCAGCTACCGCGACTTCGTCGTGATGCCGAGCGCGGTGTCGTCGTACCGGGAGTTGTTCGGCGACCTGGCCTCGAACGGCAACACGCCTGCCCTCGTGCACTGCACCACCGGCAAGGACCGGACGGGATGGGCCACGGCCGCGCTACTGCTTCTCCTCGGAGTCGGTGAGGACGACGTGTTCCACGACTACCTGCTGACCAACGAACTCCTGCTTCCGTCGTTCGCGGGCGTGTTCGAGAAATTCGTCGACGCGGGTGGAGATCCGGCGCTGCTCGAGCCCGTGCTCGGAGTCCGTCAGCAGTACCTGGAGGTGTCCCTGGCCACCATGCGCGAGCAGTACGGGACCGTCGAACGGTACTTCTCCGACGGACTTGGCCTCGACGCCGGCGTTCAGACTCTGCTGCGGGAGCGCATGATCGCGGACTGAGCGGCCAACCCGATCGCCACACCCACCATGTCGGCGCAGAGATCCCAGACCGATCCGTGCCGGCCGATCGGCAGCACGCCCTGCAGTATCTCGGTGATCACCGCGAACGCCGCGAGCCAGAGCACGGTGATCCGTGGTGTCAGGAGCGCGTACCGGGAGGCGGCGGCCAGCGCCGCGAACAGCAGGGCGTGCACCACCTTGTCGGCATGTTCGGGACCCGACGGCGTCGCGGACGCAGGGGACAGGAGCATGACCAGTGCCAGCACGGTGAGGGCCGCCACCGGAACGGATCGCATAGTCACCGCCGGACCGTGAACCCCAGTGCGCCCTCGGCAAACCGTTGCACCGCATCCGATCCGCTCGCCAGCGCGTCCTCGTGGCCGGTCCGCGCCCAGCCGGTGAGGGTCGCGGACTCCCCGGACGGGGTGAGGCCCACCTCGGCGAGCAGTTCGCCGGTGTTGGGCTGGCAAATCGCCCACGAATAGTGCTCGTCGCTCAGCCACTGCGCCGTACGGCGGGCGACGTACTCGGGTTCGGCGATTCCACCGTCCGCGAGCGCCGGGCGATCGTCGACCCGTTCGTCGGCGCGCAGCGCGCGCAGGTACCAGCCACCCGCATTGACCTCGACAGGTTCCATGTCAGCGGTCCCGGTCGCGGCGGCGATCGCGACCGTGGCGGTCGTCGCGGGTGCCGAACAGGATGGCGCCGGCGGCAGGGATCATCAGGAAGAACAACCAGCTGTTGTCGACCGGGACGACGAAGAACAGCACGAGGGCGACGAGCGGGATCACCGACATCACGATGCGACGCCAGTTCTGGTCGTTGTCGGTGCCGGCCGATTCGGCCTTGGCGGGCGCGCCGACCGTGGTCGCGGGGAGGTCGGTGAACACTCGGTCGAGCTCGCCGCGAGTGGTGGCATTCGTGACCGCGAGACTGCGCTCGTCGAACTCGGGGACCGTCAAACGGCCCGCCGCGAAATGTTCGCTCAGCAAGTTCAGGGCCTGCTCACGTTCGGCAGTGCCGATACGGATCTCGGGAACGTCAGACATGCGTACAGACTACTGTGAGTCCTTCTCGACCCCGGGGGCCGAGAAGGACTCACGAGTGGGTGCAGGTGCCTATTTCAGTTCTGCGAGGACGGTGCCCTGGGTGATGGCGGCGCCGGGTTCGACGGCGAGGCCGGTGACGGTGCCGGCCTTGTGGGCGTTGACGGGGTTTTCCATTTTCATGGCCTCGAGGACGGCGATGAGGTCGCCCTCGG